>CAILQO010000202.1 GCA_903836285.1 uncultured Chloroflexota bacterium | reverse complement strand
TTTCAAGCAGAAGACGGCATACGAGATGGAATCTCGTGACTGGAGTTCAGACGTGTGCTCTCCGATCTCGCGCCAACCTCCAAGTCGAGTTCTCGGCCCTCTACTCTGAGATTGATCGCATCGCCAGTTCGACCCAGTTCAATGGCATCGCCGTCCTGAACGGCGCGAGCGGCAACAACCTCAAGCTCCAGATCGGCGCGAACAAGGACAGCGGTGGCGACAACGCCGTCACGCTCAACATCAGCTCGACCAGTGGCTTCCAGCCAACGATGCTCGACGCGAATTTCGCGAATGCCGGCGCATCGATCACCGCCCAGTCGGCGGCGAGCGGCACCATCACCGTCCTCGACAGCGCCGTGAACGCGGTCAGCTCGGCGCGTGCCTCGCTCGGTGCCCTCCAGGCGCGCCTTGAGAGCGCCAGCCGCTCGATCGCGGTTGCCTCGGAGAACGCCGCCGCGGCGAACAGCCGCATCGCCGACGCCGACATCGCCGGCAGCATGAGCGAACTCGTGCGCGCCCAGATCCTCCAGCAGGCCGGCATCTCGGTTCTGGCGCAGGCAAACCAGGCTCCCTCCCTGGTCCTCCAGCTCCTCAAGTAGTTGGTGCGGCGCGTGCGGTCGGGTCGCCGGTTCGCCGGCGGCCCGCCTCTCGCCACGCGATCAAGGACCAGGCCAATCCTCACGGGACGGGGTATCGCCCCCGTCCCGTTTTTCATTGCCCGGCGGGAATCTGGCCCTACCCGGCACTCCCTGCGCGGAGGTCGGCCAACCGCACCCGTTGCCTTCCCACGCCATCAAAGTTGCCTGGCGAAAGCCACGCTTCGAACCCCGCGCGGATCGTCGGCCAGTCGCCGTCCACGATCGCGTACCAAGCGGTGTCTCGGTTGCGCCCCTTGTAGACCACCGCCTGCCGGAATGTCCCTTCATATTGAAAGCCGAGGCGCTCGGCGGCGGCGCGCGACGGCGCGTTCAGGCTGTCGCACTTCCATTCGAAGCGCCGGTAGCCGAGGTCGTCAAAGGCATGGCGCATCAAGAGGAAGATGGCCTCCGTCGCCGCCGGCGTGCGTTGCAGGCGCGGTGAGAACTGCAGGTGCCCCACCTCGATCACGCCGTTGGCCGGGTCGATGCGCAGGTACGACGCCACCCCAACCGCACGCCCGGTCGCGGCGTCCACGATGGCGAAGAAGAGCGGGTCCGTGCTTCGGGACGCCCCCTCGACCCACGCACGGTACGCGTCGAGGTCGGCGAACGGGCCGACCGGCAGGTACGTCCACATGCGCCCGGACGCGTCAAGCTCGTTGGCGTCGTGGAGGTCGGCGGCGTGGCGTTCCGGGTTGAGCGGCTCGAGCCGGCACGTCTGCCCAGCTATCGTGGCATGATCCGGGCGTGGGCGCGCCACCCACCCGGGCACGGGTGCCCCAACTGGCCGGTCGCCGGTCGTCTCGTCGCGTTGGTTCACCGGCCGATCATAGCCACGCGCGATGCAGCGCCCACGCCGCAATGGCATGGCCAACGCCGTACCCTTGCGCGGATGGACACCCGCACGGAACGCCCCGTCGCCATCGTCGCCGGTGGGGGCATCGGGGGCCTTGTCGCCGCGCTCTGCCTCGAGGAGGCCGGGATCCATGCCGTGGTGTACGAGGCCGCGCGGGAGATTCGCGCACTTGGCGTCGGCATCAACCTGTTGCCTCACGCCGTGCGCGCCCTGTCGGCACTCGGCCTTGCGGATCGCCTAGCCACCACGGGCGTGGCCACCACCGATTTGCGCTACTTCACCAAACGCGGCGAACCGATCTGGTCGGAACCGCGCGGCGTCGATGCCGGCTACCGGTGGCCACAGTACTCGATCCACCGCGGCGAGTTGCAGATGCTCCTCCTTGAGGCCGTCCGCACCCGACTCGGGCATGGACGCGTCGTCACTGGCCACCGCCTCACTGGCTTCACGCAGGGGCCTGACGGCGTGGAGGTGCACTTCACGGACCGAAACAACGGCGACACCCCGGTGACGGTGCACGGCGACCTGCTTGTCGGTGCCGACGGCATCCATTCGGTGGTGCGCGCCCACTACTACCCGGACGAAACCGAACCGGTCTTCTCGGGGCGCATGCTCTGGCGCGGGATCACCGAGGCGGCCCCGTTCCTCTCCGGGCGCACCATGATCATGGCCGGGCACGCCAACCAGAAGTTCGTGGCCTACCCGATCGGTGCCGGGACAGGTGGACGGGTGCGCATCAACTGGATCGCGGAGCGTCAGGTCGGTCGTGGTGACGATCGTGTCGCGCGTGACTGGAACCGCGTCGTCGATGTCGAGACGTTCTTGCCCCACTTCGCCGGGTGGCACTTCCCGTGGCTTGATGTCCCGGGCTTGATCGAGGCCGCGAGGACGGCCTACGAGTTCCCGATGTCCGACCGTGACCCGGTCGACCGGTGGAGCTTCCGGCGCGTCACCTTGCTTGGCGACGCGGCGCACCCGATGTACCCCGTGGGGTCGAACGGCGCGTCGCAGGCGATCCTCGACGCCGTCGCCCTCGCCACCGCCCTACGCGGCATGGCCCCCGGCGCGGACCCGGTGCCCGCCCTTGCGCGGTACGAGTCGGCGCGCCTCGGCCCGACCGCAAAGATCGTCCTCTCGAACCGCGAACAGGGGCCAGAGGCGGTGATGCAGGTCGTCGAGTCGCGTGCGCCGAACGGCTTTGTGCGCCTCGAAGACGTCATCTCGCACGCCGAACTCGAGCAGACCGCCAGTCGGTACAAGCGCCTCGCCGGCTTCGACCCAGATGCACTGAACCGGCAGGGCGCCTCGCTCTTCCCGGAGGCGGTCGATGGCCGTGCCTAACTCGTCGGTACCTGACGCACCCGTGCTTGAATACGCCTTCGAGGCACGGGTCGATGTCGGCCCCATCATCGACGTCGGTGAAGTGACCGGCGGGCGGCGTCGGGTCATCCCGATCCTCGGCGGCGCGTTCGAGGGACCTCGCTTGCGCGGGCGTGTGTTGCCCGGTGCCGACTGGCAGGTGGTGCATCACGGCACCCTGACCGAACTCGTCGCGCGCTACCTGCTTGAGACCGACACGGGGACGCTTGTGGCGATTGTGAACCGTGGACTGCGCCACGCCTCCCCGGAGGTCCTCGCGCGCATGGCCACTGGCGAAGCCGTCGACCCATCGCTGGTGTACTTCCGCACCGTGGCGACGTTCGAGTCGGCCGACCCCTCGTTGGCATGGCTCACACGGTCGATTGTGCTTGGGTCCGGCGAACGCCAAGCCTCGCAGGTGGTGATCCGCTTCTGGACGGTGGCCTGACATGGGCAATGTCGAATCCTCGAACTGTCGCACCACGGGGCATGGCATCGTTCGATGGACATGACCACCCCGGCGAACGATCGTTCGGCCAGCGAACCGGCCTCCACCGGTGCAGTGACCGTCGTCGGCGCATCTCGACCGGTCGAGGCGACCCCGGAGGCCCCAGCCAAGCCCAAGGACATCTGGGACGACGACTGGGACCCGTTCGAGGCAATCCCACCGATCAACTGGCGGTCACCCATCCTGATCCGGACGGTCAGCGCCATCGTGGCGATGCTCCTGCTTGGCGCTGCCAGTGGCTTCACCTACCTCCGGTTCATCAATCCCCCGGCCCCGTACCAATGGGTCGAGACCTTCCCCACGCCGTACCTCGGCGAGTTGTGGTGGAAGATGTCCGGGACCGACCTGTACGGCCTCCGGTGGACACCGAACGGCTACCGCCTCTCGCCGAAGCCGGGCCAAAGCGCCTTCATCACCTTCGATACGACGGAGGTGGTCATCCCCCTGCAGACGTGGCGCACCCAGTTGCGGAGTGCGATCGGCAGCGTGCCACCACCGTCGGCCGACCGCCTGATCCTCGACCTGTTGTACGAGCGACGCGGCGGCTATCTCACGATCCTCGAGCGCAAGCCGGTACACGTGCAGGTCTCGAAACTCGGCCTGATGATCACGGTGCCCGACCTGAACGACCCAAAACAACTGCAGAACATCATCCTCCCCGACCCGACAAGGCCCGAAGGGTCAACGTGGCAGTTCGATCGCACGGGGACGGACCTCTCCCTGCGCATCGACGGCCGGGAGGTGTGGAAGGGCACGGTCACCACCCTCGACAAGACCATCAGCCTCGGCGAGACGCGGGTCGACACCGAACACGATGGCATGGTGACGTTCCGCAGCGTGAAGTACGGCGGGGCGCCGTAACGATACGAATGCTTCTTGCGCGGTTCGAGCTAGGCCAGACGCTTGCGAATCCGGGGATCAAGCAAGTCTCGCAGCGAGTCTCCAAGCAAATTACAACACAATACTGTGATTGTGATTGTTAGTCCAGGAAACAACACGAGCCACCATGGTGGCTTAAACGCTTCAGCCAAGACCCCACCAAGCATGTTGCCCCAGCTTGGCGCAGGAGGTTGTATTCCAATCCCAAGAAAACTTAATGAAGCCTCTGCAAAAATCGCTGATCCAAGGTTCACCGTGACAAGAACCAGCCACGGCGCAACGCACTGCGGGGCAACATGCCGCCACATGATGCGCCAAGGCGATGCGCCCATGGCACGCGCAGCCTCCACAAACTGATACTCGCGCACCGACAGAACAACGGAGCGAACGACGCGACACGTACCCGGGACTCTGGTTACCGCAATGGCGATGATGACCGTTCGAAGGCCCGCACCCAGACCGATCAGGAGCAGCATTGCAAGAATTAATGTTGGAAATGCAAGCAATACTTCTAGAATACGCTGTGTTATTAAATCAAAGGTTTTTCCGAGATATCCACTCAAAAGACCCAATACAAATCCTGTTAGATCTCCAATTATTACTGAAGTAACAGCAACAAATAGTGTGATTCTTGCGCCGTGAATTAATCTACTGAAACTATCTCTCCCAAGATTGTCCGTACCAAGCAAATGAAGTGCAGTTGGGGGTTTTCTTGTTTGAGCAAAGTTTGTTTTGAGTGGATCAAATGGCGCAATATCAGTTGCAGTGATAGCCACAATGGCGATGCTGATTAATATAATCGCACTTACGACACCAAGTGGTGCACGCCGTGCACCACGGGCGATCGATCGGCCCCACTGCACGAACAAGGAAGCTGGTCGCACCGCCCCTGTAATCGCACGTGGTGAAGGCGGCGCTGACGTTGCCATCAACATGTGCCCTCAACCATAGCGAATACGTGGATCAAGCCAAGCATAACTCATATCTACTAAGAAATTAATAACAGTATACAATACACCATAGAGAAGAACAAGATTCTGGATTACCATCCAGTCGCGTTCATTCAGGGCTTGAACAAGAGCCAAGCCGAGACCAGGAACGCCAAACGCTCGTTCAACTGCGACTGAACCACCGAGCAAGCCACCGAGTGCCAGTCCTGAGAGCGTAATAACCGGCAAGAGTGCTAGCCTCAACACATGCCGAATAATAATTATGCGCTCGCCTAATCCCTTAGACCGTGCTGTTCGAACATGATCATCATACAGAATTTCTAACACTGATGATCGGGTCATTCGCGCCGTAATTGCTGAGAGCCCAAGACCAAGTGCGATCGCTGGCCCAATCACGATTTGGATGTTTCCCCGCCAGTCGTCCCAGAAGTAAATTATCGTCAGTGGAGGGCGCCAATTAAAATAGAGGATCCCGATTAGAACAAGTGTTAGACCGAGCCAAAAACTTGGGACAGCCGTCAAAAACGTGAGTATTCCCCGAATCAACAGGTCGCCTTTTCGATTATGATGTATTGCACTGTATGATCCAATTGGTATACCAATAATCCATGACAATACAATAGCGATCAAAGCAATTTCTGAAGTGATCGGGGCACGCCGCAGGATGAGGTCCCGGATTGGCTCACCACGCCAAAACGACCGCCCAAGGTCCCCGCGCGCGATGTCCAGCAGCCAGCCGCCGTACTGAACGTAGAGCGGCTGGTCAAGGCCGAGCGACGCGCGCGCCCGCTGCAACTCCGCCGGCGAAAGCCGGTATTGCCCTTGCCCCTCGGTTGAGATTTGTGCGAGTGGGTCTCCTGGCAGCACCCGCATGGCCAGGAAGATGAGGATTGTTATCCCCACCAAGGTTGCAATGGCACTCGCCAAGCGCGTCGCAAGGTACCGGACCATCAGGCGATTCTAGGAGTCAATCCAAGCGGTCTCGACGCGCCCCCACTGCGAAAACGCCCGGTAGTCGAGCGCGAGCCCCTTCACCGCAGACTGCCACATGAGCAAGTGGAACGTGTACCCCACCAGGAACCACGGCGGGTCAGCATCCAGCGCATCCTGAGCCTGCGACGCGACCGTTGCCCGCTCGTCAAGTGTGGTTGCCGACTCATACTGGTTCAATAAGGCGTCAAACGTCGCATTGCTGTACGAGCCGTAATTACGGCTTGCGCCGGTACGGAACACTGCATTCCCGATTACTGCAAGGTCGCCCATGGCATGTCCTGGCGTATCCAGAACCATGTCAAAGTTGCCCTTTTGCTCATCTTCAATCTGCAGGGCGCGCTCAGTAATACGTATGGTGCAATCAATGTTGAGAGATTGCTTTAGTTGATCTTGGAATGCTGGGCCC
>CAILQO010000201.1 GCA_903836285.1 uncultured Chloroflexota bacterium | reverse complement strand
AGTGGGAGAGGGGCAGGGCGTGAGGGCCGTCAACCGCGCCACCAGTGGGAGAGGGGCAGGGCGTGAGGGCCGCCAACCGCGGCGCCAAGGGAGCGGACCGGGGGTGCGGCCCACCGGACGCGCCTTCGACGACTGGGGCGACGACCGGCGGCGCAGCATCGGTTCCGCAGACGACGACCGTCGCCCACCAGCCGCGCCACCCCTCTCCCAGCGCGCGCGCACCAACGGGGGAGGGGCAGGGGTTGGTCCGCGGGCATCCCTGCCCGCCTCTCGTCCATCCTCGCCGGGGGGCGGGTCCACCGCGCGCATGCGCTACCGCACTGAGGCGCGTGCGAGCCGATCGACTCGCCCACGCCCGGCGCCACCACCACCGACCCCGTCGGCGATCACCAGCGATCCGAAGTTCCGCGAGTGGATCGCCCGTAACCCGTTACCCGAGGCGGAGGTTGACGGCACCATCGCCGATCCGGGCGCGCCGGAACGCGACCGCATCCGCCCCGTGCGCACCGACGTGGCTCCCCCTTCCCTCGCAGGGAAGGGGGCCGGGGGGTTAGGCCCAGTCGCCGGACGACCGCCCGCCAGCGCCGGCACCGAAGACGAAGACGTCCACGATCTCCCAAGTCCTCGGCGGCGGTCCCCTGCCATCGACGTCTCGGGCCTCCCTCCCGTCGAGTTGACCCTCACCGCGGTGAGCCACGGCGGCGAGGCGGTCGGGCGTCACGACGGCATGGTTGCCTTCGTCGCCGGCGCCTTGCCGGGCGAGACCGCGACCATTCGTGTCACCGAAAAGCGTCCTGCGTGGATGCGCGGCGTCGCCACCGAGATTGCGGAGCCGTCCGACGACCGCACCACCCCGGCCTGCCCCCACTTCGGGCAGTGCGGCGGGTGCCACTGGCAACACGCCACCTACCGGGCGCAACTTGCATACAAGACGCAGGTCCTCCGCGAACAGTTGTCGCGCCTCGGTGGCGTCGACGACCCGCCGATCGAACCGCCCGTGCCGTCGCCGTCGCCCCTGCGCTACCGGAACCAAATCCAAGTGGTGCCCGGCATCGACCCGGGCGGCGCACGCACCCTCAACTTTCAGTCCGCCCCGGCGGCGTTTGGCCCGCACGTCGGCGATCACGAAGACGGCGACGACCGCGGTCTCAGCCCGATCGAAAGCTGCCCAATCGCCTCGGCCGACATCACCCGCGCCCTGCAAGCGTTGCCGTGGGACGCCATTCCGCTCGCGACGTGGGAGCGCCTGGAAGGCATCGTCCTGCGCTTCGCCCCGCCAATCAACGGCATCGCGCCGGTGGCAACCCGCCTGAAGGATCTCGCCCCCAAGGCGGTCCGAGGGAAGCCGGCCCCGTCAATCCCGCAGCGCGACGAACAAGGCGTTGGGCACGGTCTCCACGTCACGTTCGTGTGTCGGGCACCCGTCGCCCGGAATGAACTGCGCCCGTTCGTGCAACTCGCGCCGGTCGCCATGCCCGACCTCGCCGGCGTCCTCGTCGCCCGTAACCGCGGCCACCACGGCACCTTGCTGTGGGGTGCGCCCGCGCTTGCGTTCGAGGTCGGCGACGACATCCTCACCGTCCCGGCCGGTGCCTTCTTCCAGGTAAACCTCGCCGCGGCGACGCACCTCGTGGCCCGTGTCCACGAATGGCTGGCACCTGAACCCGATAGCCAGATCATCGACGCCTACGCCGGGGTCGGCCTCTTCGCCATCCACCTCTCGCCGCACGCCGGGGCGATTGTCGCGATCGAAAGCGACGACGTCGCCGCCGCGGGCGCCTATCACAACGTCACGGTCCTTGGGAGGACCAACATCAACATCCTGCAAGAACCTGTGGAAGAGGCGCTTCCTCGCCTTGCGCGTGGCGAAGCCGTCGTCGATCGCCTCCTCATCCTCGACCCACCTCGCCGCGGCATCGACCCGGCGGTCGTGGAGGCCGTGGGCGTTCTCGCGCCACTTCGGATCGCGTACGTCTCGT
>CAILQO010000200.1 GCA_903836285.1 uncultured Chloroflexota bacterium | reverse complement strand
TTCGGCTTGGCGCGCGTAGTTGTCCTGGCTGGCGCCGAGGCTGCGCTGGGCGACGGATGCCGCGAGGTTGTAGTTGATGCGAAGAGCCATGTGCGTGCGATCTCCCTACCGTTTGTCCTCGCACCTGTGGCGCGAGGATCCCTAGATCCTTGAGCTGCCGATCTTGCACCCGGACCGTTTGCGGTGCGTCGTGCATGGCATCGCTGTGCGGGCAGTGACCGACGTCACGCCCGTGGCAGTGGGCGCCAATCGATCACCGGCCACGTCGGTCGCCCATTTGGAGGCGGCGTTCCATGCGTCGGCGTGCCGAGGTGTTGTCCGTGCGCGTGCGTCCGATCCCGCGTGGCTAGCCATGCGCCCGCCATCGACCTCCCGGACACCCCACCCGACTCCCCACGACGTGCAATGGCAGATGCACGCCGGTGGCCATGCCGGGACGGGGCTTGCGCGCAGGTGGCTGGCAGGCACCCTGCGAACTCGCCCGGGACGGAATCCGAAAAACCCTCCCGTTCGGGATTTTCGGCCGTTCGCCTGAAGGACTGAAGTAAACACGACGCGGATTCCGGAAACTCGACGTGACGGAATCCGCGGAGGTCGCGAGTGCGGATGATCCAATCTGGCGCATCGGCGGCACGCAAGACGGCGGGGCCACCGCGACGCCCATGTCGCGATGGCCCCGCCGGAGCGTGCGTGAGGGTGAAGGGGTGTCGCTACTTGAGCAGCTGAAGGACGAGCGACGGCGCCTGATTGGCCTGCGCCAGGACGGAGATGCCCGCCTGTTGGAGGATCTGGGCACGAACGAGGTCGCTCATGGACTGGGCGACGTCGGCGTCGGCGATGCGGGAGTTCGCCGCGGCGGCGTTCTCTGAGGCGATGGCGATCGACCGCGTCGCACTCTCAAGGCGTGTCTGCATCGCGCCGACGCTGGCGCGTGCGCTGCTGACAAGGTTGATCGCGGAATCGACCGTGGCGATGGCGGCCGAGGCGGCCGTCTGCGTGCCGATATCCAGGATCCCCCCAGTCCCCGACGAGATCGAGGTGACGCCGCTGAGCGAGATCGACTGTAGACGGTACTTGTCTTGCACAATCGCGGCGGACGACGAAGTGGTGCCGGCCACCGACGTATCTGGCGCCGCGAGGTTGAGAGCGGTGCGCAACGCGCCGGATGAGAACGTAAGGGTCGTGTCGGTATCGACACCGGTAATGTCGATGGCCGACGTACCGGCGTTGAACGACGCCGCCGTTCCGGCGCTACTCGCGATCAGACTGGTGCCCACCCGCCCAATGCCGGAGACGGCCGTCTGGATCTTGGTCGCGACGCTTGCCAAAGTGTCGGCCGCGGTGTAACTCACCGTGGCCGTCTCGGTCTGCGCGGCGACAGTCATGGTGCCGGTCGCCATTGCCGAGGCTGGCGCGGCGCCGAGGCCAAACAGCGTCCGGAGTTTGTTGCTGGTGCTGCCGGCAATCGAGGCGATGGTGACGCCGTTGGATGATGGCGACACATCGATGTCGAGTTGGTTCGACCCGTTGATAACCGCCGTCGCGGCTGAGACGTCGTAGGCGTCGCTGGTGCCAAGCTTGCCGGCGCCCTGAATCGCGGTCTGCAACCCAGCCGCGAAGGCCGTGAGGTCGGTTTCGGCGCCAACGGTGTAGGTGACGCTTTCCGTGAACGCGGCGGTGTTGACCGTGGCGGACGAGGCGGCCGTCGTGCCGGACGATGCGCCGGTGATCGCGGCGAGATTGAGTTTCGTTCGGAGTGACCCGGCGCCGCTGTTGCTATCGGCGAGATCGGTGAGGACCGTGCCTCCGCTACCGACGTTGATGGTGAACGTGCCGGCGGCGTAGGCCGTGCTGTTGCCGGTCAAAGCGATGGCACCCGCGCCAACCGACCCGCCGACGGTCACGGCGAGGCCGTTGGTGCCGGTGTTGCCGCTGGCGGTGAGCGCGGCCGCCTCGGAGATGGCGGTGTCGATGCGGGTGGCCAACGCCGAGATGGTGTCGGTTGTGGCGTAGGTAACCGCGACCGACCGCGTCTCCGTCGCGGCGGCGTCCTTGAAGCCGATCGTGAGGGTCCCGCCCGCCGTTACGCCGAGGTCGGCAAGCTTGGTCGTGCCGGCCGCGCCGCCGGTACCGGCCGCCTTCTGCAGGCCGAGGACGAGTGTGTCGCCACCGGAGACGCCGAGGTTGGCGAGGGCCGTTGCGCCGGTGATCGCCGCCGAAGTCGCGGTGATCGTCATCGTGCCGCTGGCCGTGACGCCGAGGTCTTCGAGGACGGTGGTACTGGTGGCGGTGTTGACCGTGGCGTTGGCGGCAAACAGGGTCGATTGAAGGTTGCCGCCGTCATTGGCAAAGACGGTGCCGACGGCTGCCGTGGATTCGAGGCGAAGCTTGCCGTTCTTGACCGTCGCGGTGATGTTGC
>CAILQO010000199.1 GCA_903836285.1 uncultured Chloroflexota bacterium | reverse complement strand
TTCGCCCGCCTCAGCGCCGTGCCGGCGATCACCGACGCGCCGCCGGTGCCACTGCTGATCGAGGCCATCACCGAGTCGCTTCAGGCCAAGCGCGACGCCCTCGCCGCCGCCGCGACGCACCTCGGCCCTCGCGCCATCCTCGCAACCAACACCTCCAGCATCAGCGTCACCGCCATCGCCGCCGCCGTTCCCTATCCGGCACGCGTCATCGGCATGCACTTCTTCAACCCCGTCCCGGCCATGGCCTTGGTCGAGGTCATCCCCGGGCACCACACCGGACCCAACACCACCGCGACCGTCACCGCCACCGCCCAATATCTCGGCAAGGTCCCCGTCACCGTTGCCGACACCCCCGGGTTCGCCGCCAACCGCCTGCTCATGCCGCTGCTCAACGAGGCCATGTACGCCGTGATGGAGGGCGTGGCCACCCGCGACGACATCGACCGCGTCATGCGCTTGGGCATGGGCCACCCCATGGGCCCCCTCGCCCTCGCCGACACCATCGGCCTCGACACCTGCCTCGCCGTCATGGAGGTCCTCCACCGCGACCTCGGCGACCCCAAGTACCGGCCCTGCCCGCTGCTGCGGCGCCTCGTCGCGGCTGGCAGGCTTGGCAGGAAGACCGGTGGCGGGTTCCACGACTACCCTCCCGCCGCGACCTGAACGCGCGCCCGCGACCTGAACGCGCGCCCGCGACCACGCCCGCGCCACTGACGACGAGGAGACCCCCCCCATGGCAATCGCTGCCCGCCACGACGGACCGGTCACTACCTCGATGCACGGGGA
The DNA here is from genome assembly GCA_903836285.1 of uncultured Chloroflexota bacterium. GTDB lineage: Bacteria > Chloroflexota > UBA11872 > UBA12225 > UBA12225 > CAILQO01. Next base: position 2,548 of record CAILQO010000199.1, on the reverse strand, counting down.
CCATGTGGCCATCGCGACGCTCAACCGACCGGCGCGCCTCAACGCCCTCGACGGCGCGACGCTGGAAACGCTCGCCTCCATCGTTGCCGAGGTCGCCGCTGACAGCGCGACCCGCGTCCTCGTCATCGCCAGCGCCACCCCCCGCGCCTTCTGTGCTGGCGCCGACCTTGCGTGGCTTGGCGCAACCATGGACGACGACGCCCGCGCCAGCCGCGCCGCGCTGGGACACGCCACCTTCGACGCCATCGCCGCCAGCCCCAAGCCGGTCATTGCCGCCGTCGAGGGGATGGCACTCGGGGGCGGGTGCGAGCTCGCACTCGCCTGCGACGTGCGGATTGCCAGTGCGACCGCACGGTTCGGGCAGCCCGAGGTCGCGTTGGGCCTCTTCCCCGGTTGGGGCGGGACGCAGCGCCTCGCTCGCCTCGTCGGCCCCGCGATTGCACTCGAGATGATCCTGGGCGGCGCCCCGATCGATGCCGAGCGTGCGCACCAAGTCGGGATGGCCAACCGCCTCGAAGCTGCCGGGCAGGCGCTTGAGGCCGCCCTCGAGTTCGCCACGCACCTCGCCACCCGCCCGTCCAGCGCCCTCGCCGCCGCCAAGGCCCTCGTGATGCACGGCCTCACCTCGCCCCTAGGGGAAGGCCTGCGCCGCGAGCGGGACGCCTTCGCCGCAGCGCTCGCCACGCCGACCGCCCGCGAGGGGATCGACGCGTTCCTCACCAAGCGCACCCCCCGCTTCGACGCCTGAGCAACCCCGCTCCTGCGAGGCTCGGGTCGGACGGGCGGTGGGAGCACGTACTCGGCCGCCACTACACTGGACCCGAGGGAGCACCACGATGGATGCGACGTCGCGCGGTTCCGGCCGAACCCTCCCCTTGCGCGTCCTCGTCGCCAAGCCTGGCCTCGACGGCCACGACCGCGGCGCCAAGGTGGTGGCCCGGGCGCTCCGCGACGCGGGCATGGAGGTCGTCTACACCGGCATCCGGCAGACCCCCGAGCAGATCGCTGAGGCCGCCGCGCATGAGGACGTCGAGGCGATCGGGCTGTCGATCCACTCCGGCGCCCACCTTGAGCTCTTCCCGCGGATTCTCGAGGCGATGCGCGCCCGCGGGATCGGCGACATCCCCGTCTACGCCGGCGGGATCATTCCCGACGTCGACCTGCCCGCGATCCGGGAGATGGGTGTGCGTGGCGTCTTCGGTCCCGGCACGCCACTTGAGTCGATCGTCCGTGCGATCCGCGACGGCGCCACTGCGGAACGCGCCACCCGAGACCTTTGATTGAGGGGCTGGCGTGAGCGAGCAGGAGCCGCAGCCCTGCTCGCCCTCTGCAACGGGGGAGCCACGGGGGTAGAGGTTCTTCCAGCTGTGCCTCACTCCACTGAGGCGGCGGCTCCCACCAGCACCCCCCAAGCCGCCGCCCACCCCGCAGGCACCTCCAGCACGTGCGAGGCAAGCGTGTCCGGCCCAGGGGCGTAGATTGCACGGTCTGCGTCCGGCGTCCCCGGCGGGTCCGGCGCCACCTCCGCGGCCACGTGCACCACCACCAGCGACCTGTCGCCTGCCGGCGTGGTGTCGAGCCACAGGATGTCGATCGCGAAGGTCATCCCCTTCATCCAGAAGGGGAACCGCCCGCGCGTCGGAAACGAGAAGAGCATCCCCTGACCGTCCTCGAGCGGCGCGTGCCCACCCAAGCCAATGGCCCGGGCTTCCGGCGTGTCCGCCATCTCCACCGCCACCACCGCGCCAACCTCGGGGAACGACACCGTACGGCCGGCCCCCGTCGCACTGGGAGAGGGAAACGGGGCATTGGGACCTTGGTGGAGGGGGGTCAGGCCGGTCGACGCGCCAGGCGCCAGCAGCCAGACCCCAAGCACGGCGCGGCGGCGCACGTGGGTCAGACCGGGCGCAGCGGGATGGCGGTGCGCCCGCGGAGCGTCGCGATGCTCACCTGCGCCGCCAGCGCCTCCGCGATGCGCAGGAAGGCCACCGCCGGCGGCGCCTGAGGTGCCAACGCCACAAGCGGAACCCCAGCGTCCGACGCCGCGCAGACGTCGAGGCATAGCGGCAGCGCGCCAAGGAACGGCACCCCCAGGCGCTCCGCCGCATCCTTGGCGCCCCCGTGCCCAAAGAGCTGGTGCTCCTTGCCGCAGGCGTCGCAGGTGAAGGTGCTCATGTTCTCCAGCACGCCCAGCACACGCACCTTCAAGCTCTGGAAGGCCTTGAGCGCCTTGATGGCGATTGCCAAGCTCGCGGCTTGGGGCTGTGACACGATGACCACGCCCGAGAGCGGGATCCGCTGCGCCAGTGTCAGCGTCGCGTCGCCGGTGCCTGGGGGAAGGTCGACCAGCAGGTAATCCAGCTCCCCCCAGTCGCTCTGGCCAAGCAGCTGGCTGATGCCCGAGCCGACCATCGGCCCCCGCCAGATGACCGGCTGCGACGGGTCGTCCAGCAGGAAGCCCAGCGACATCACTGCCACACCGTGGGCGACGGGCGGTACGAAGACTTGGTCCCCGGTGGGGGTGGCTTTCACGCCAGGCTTGCCCGCA
>CAILQO010000198.1 GCA_903836285.1 uncultured Chloroflexota bacterium | reverse complement strand
TTCTCGGAACTCATGTCATCCTTACCTTACCGAACAATCATTCAGGTATAGTGTCAGTGTACGCGCAGAAGGGCTCATGTCAACTCCCCCCCGACCCGACGTCCACAGCGCCGCCCGTTCCAGCGAGGTGACAGGGATTCCGCCCTTGGGTACCGAAGCCCCAGAGCCCGGGAACACCATCACGGCGTCGTCCGCGGCGGCGACCCCTCACCCCACTGCGCGGCGGCGCGGCGCCCGGCGCGAGGGAATCCTTGACGCCGCGGCCGCCTTGGTGGCTGGCCGAGGGGCCGAGGGTTTCCGCCTCGACGAGGTCGCATCCGTTGCGGGGGTTGCCAAGGCAACCCTCTTCCGGTGGTTCCCAAACCGTGGGGCACTCCTGGGCGCCCTTGAGACGGAACGCGGAATCGCACCGGTGCCGGACGCGCCCGGTCGACGCGCGCAGGTCGTTAGCGCGGCGATGCGCCTCATGGGGATGCAGGGCGTGCGAGCGACGACGATGGAGCAAGTGGCCTCGGCGGCCGGCATCTCGACCCCAGCCCTTTACTGGCACTTCGCCAGCAAGGACGCACTTGCCGAGGCAGTAATTCGGACCGCATCACCACTGCCCGAAGCGGAGCGCTTCTTCTCCGAGGTCGCGACCGGTGAACTCCGCGACGACCTTATCGGCCTCGTGCACATGGTCGTCGGACTCGCGCCGCGGGTCCTACTCGTGCAGCGAATTGCGAGCGACCGGCGTGAAGAGGACGATCCACTGCGGGAAATCGCTTTGACTGAAGTGGCAATGCCGATATGGTCGCTGCTCGCGGCGTACTTCGACGACCACGTCGCACGGGGCAACCTCCTGCCCGCGCTTGGAATGCCACGCGTGCTGGCTTTCGGCGGGATGGTTCTCGCCGCCGCACTCGCGCGCGTCACTTTCGGCCACCGGGTCGTCGATGACCTTGACACCTTTGCCGATGCGTTCGTGACGACCTTCCTTGAGGGTGCCGCGACCGGCACCTACCGTAGGGAGTTGTCGGAACGCAAACTCACACCCGGTCGGTAAGGCGCCGCGACAGCGCCCAACCGCGTTGCTCGACGGAACATGCCGCGGGCCGCGGCGGGTTCCGTCGAGTTCGCCACCGAGCGGTCGGCCGCTAGTTAGCGCGGCCGCGTCGGAGTTGCGGCCGCTCAAGATCTGCCGCGTTGCCGCGCAACGCTGCTGGACGGTGACGAACCGCATCTCCCGTCTCTGGAGTTCAAGGCGGGTTGCGCCGCGCGGGTGCCGCAGGCAGCACCTGCCCAACCCCGTGAACTCGGATGTGATTGCGGCAACGCCGACAACCAACGTGACGCAAGGGACGCCCGACGGTGCAGGGTGAGCTGCCACTCACCAACCGCCGGGATGTGTTGGCCGACGCATCGTTGGTCCCGCGTGATCAGACCGCCTCTGGCGTGGTGGGTCTGATCATCAGGATCACGGAGGGAGCCAGCCGCGATGTCGTTACGGATCAACTACAACCTTGCCTCGTCGGTCGCCCAGCGGAGCTTGGCCGCGAGTCAAGCGACCTACGCCCGAGAGGCCGAGCGCCTCGCGACCGGACGGCGCATCAATCGTGCCTCCGATGACGGTGCAGGAATGGCCGTCTCCGAGCGCCTGAAGAACCAGGTACGCGGACTGACTGTCGCCCACCGCAACGCCCAGGACGGCATCAGCCTCGTCCGCACCGCTGAAGGCGCAATGGGAGAGGCGCACGCCCTCTTGGCCCGCATGCGCGAGCTCGCCGTCCAAGCCGCGAACGACACCATCAACAACACCGACCGCCTGAACATCAAGGCCGAGTTCGACTCGCTCTCGGCGGAGATTGACCGCATGGCGAACGCGACGCAGTTCAACGGGGTCGCGATCCTCACCGGCGGCAGCACCGCGATGAGCATCCAGATCGGAGCGAATACGAATAATCCGGCGACCAACGACAACGTGTTCGTGTTGAACGTCACCCCGGCAGGCAACTTCTACGTCAGCACCCTGTCGCCGACGATGACCTCGATCGGGATCACCTCGCAGGCGCTGGCAAATGTCGCCATCTCATCGCTCGACTACGCGATCAACGCCGTCAGCACCGCGCGGACCAGCGTCGGCACCATTGAGTCACGCCTCGAGAGCGTGACGCGCACGCTGTCAACGGCTATTGAGAATGCGGCTGCGGCGAATAGCCGCATCGCCGATACCGACATGGCCCAATCCATGAGCGAGCTTGTGCGCAACCAGATCCTGCAGCAGGCCGGCATCTCCGTCCTGGCGCAGGCGAACCAAGCACCTGCCTTGGTCCTTCAACTGCTCAAGTAGCAAGCGCGACGTGGCTCCTCGCGCCATGCGACGAAGGCCACACCCGGTCTGGCGACGGGTGTGGCCTTCGGCTTTCTGGTGGGTTCGGCTCTCGCGGGTGCCCCGCAACCGCCTCAGTCACAGGAGCCCCGCGCGTGCGGCGATGGCAATGGCTTCCTCAGAAGTTCGAGCCCCGAGCTTACCCGCGATGACGCGCAGCCGATGCTGGATCGTGCCGGCACTGACGGCTCGCGCCGCCGCAATCTCTTTCCGCGTGCGCCCCTCGGCCACGAGAGCGAGCAGTGCGACCTCATCGCGATTGAGTGGCGGAGCGGGGTTGACTTGGCCCGTGCGTTCAGCCATTGACGCGCCCTTCTGCGCACCGGCGTTGCCCCCACATTGAGCCGGTCCGTGCACGGCCAGGCATCACTTCATCCGACCGGCACGGCTGTGGGATTCATGCCCGGGCGCCAGCCTGTTCCTTGCGTAGCATCGCACGACTCGTGCGAGGATGCACACGTTGCAGACTAATCAGATGTCCAACGGTCAGGCCGTGCCGGTACCCGTGCCCGCCAGTTCACCGAAGACCATGCTGTTTGTCGGAGTCTCGACGAGCCAGTCATCGGCCCACCAGCACTTTCCCGGGTGGATCACCGCGCTCGGCGCACCTGGCACCGCGCGCCTGGAAGGCGTGGACCTACCGATTGGCGCCTCCA
>CAILQO010000197.1 GCA_903836285.1 uncultured Chloroflexota bacterium | reverse complement strand
GGCGGTTGCTGGCCGGCGGTATCGCGACGAAGGAGTCCTGGTTGGTTTCGCGACGCGCGCCGGTGCGGGTCATCGCCGCGGCGGCGTATCCGGACGCCGCCGGCCATGTCTGGACGGGGACCGGTGCGGTCGGGCGGTCGGGAGAAGTCGTCATCGAGACGGTGGCGTCGCCGTGTGGGTACGGCATGCAGGAGGAGGGTGTCACACCCCGGCGAAAAGAGCCGTTCCCCCTACCCTAAGATCCCCGGAAGCGCGCCCAACGGAGTGATCCCCCACATCACCCCTCTCCCGCCGCAACGGGGGAGGGGTGATGTGGAGCCCACCCCCTGCCCTGCTGTCCCGCGAAGCGACACGGGAGAGGGCAGTGCGCTACGAGTAGCGCTTGAACATCCCGCCGAGGACTTTCGCGCGGTCGGCTTCGGTGCCGGTGTGGGCCTTGTGGACCTGCTCGGCGTAGGTCGGTGCCTCGCGACGGAGGAAGACGCCAAGGTAGCGCTTGTCCTCAGAGGTCGCGTGGGCGAGGGCGTTCGCGGCGTTGGACGCGTCGTAGTCCGACGGCAGCCAGTCGACCTCGTCCTTGTACGTCTTGAAGGTGTTGACCTTATTGAAGGTTGGGCATGGACTGTACACGTCGATGAAGCTGAAGCCCTTGTGGTCGAGGCCCTCAAGGATGAGGTCGGCAAGCTTGGCCGGCTCCGCCGAGAAGCCTCGCGCAACGAACGTCGCGCCGCACGTGATGGCGAGGGCTAGCGGGTTGAGTGCCTGTTCGGGGTTGCCCGACGGGGTCGTGGCGGTATGGAACCCGATGCCGCTCGTCGGTGAGGTCTGCCCCTTGGTCAGGCCGTAGATGGCGTTGTCCATGATGACGTAGGTCAGGTCGAGGTTGCGGCGCATGGCGTGGACCACGTGGCCGGCACCGATGGCGAAGGCGTCGCCGTCTCCGGAGAAGACGAGGGTCTTGAGGTCTGGGCGTGCGACATGGACGCCGGTGGCGACAGGGGTGGCGCGCCCATGCACGCTATGGAAGCCGTAGGTGGAAATGAAGTAGGGGATGCGCGACGAGCAACCGATGCCAGAGACGGCGACGACCTCGTGCGGGGCAAAGTTGCGGGTGCGCATGGCGCGGTAGACGGCGTTCAGGACGCCGAAGTCTCCGCACCCGGGGCACCACGTGGGCTTCTCGTCGCTCTTGTAGTCGTCCAGTTCGTAGTGCCGGACGGGCAGGTCAACGGTCATGTCCAACATCTCCAGTCGGGCGGTGAACTCCCCTCTCCCGTGTCCGCGGGGGAGGGGAAGGGGCCTCGTGTCTCGTGTCCAGTGGTGGGCAGGATGCTTGGGTTGTCGGCGTCCGGCGTGTCAGTGACGCTCAAGTGGCGCAATCAGGTCGTCGGGCGTGACCAGCTTGTCGAGGTCGCCGATGATCGGGTTGAGGACGACCCGTCCGGTGCCTTGGCGCCCTTGGGCGACGTCGCGGATGGCGTCGACCAGATGGCAGACGAGCATCGGGCGCCCGCCGTACACGTTGATGCGGGTGACCTCACGCGGGAACGACGCCTGGACCATGTCGGCGAACTGCCCGCGGAAGTTGACCTCGGGAATGATGACGTGCTTCTTGCCCATGGCCGCGACCAACTGATGGCGAGGCAGGGGCGAGATCATCTTGGGAGCGACGAGGCAGGCGCTGATGCCCTCGGCGGCGAGGAGGTCGATGGCCTCGATTGCGACACCGGCGGTCGATCCCCAGGTGACGATGGCGATGTCGGCATCCGGGTCGCCGTGGGTTACCGGCTCGGGCGCGTCAGTCACCGCATGTTCCATCTTGCGGAACCGCTTCTCGGTCATCTGGGTGTGCGTGCGCGGGTCAGGGCGGTGGCGCCCGCGCTCGTTGTGCTCAAGGCCCATGCCGACGTACTGTCCCCCAGGCGTACCCGGGATGGCGACGGGCGAGATGCCGGTCTCAGTCATGGCGTAGCGCTTGTAGGCACCCTCGTTCTCGCCGAACGCGGTGGCACCTTCGGCTGGGGGCGTCCAGGTGAGGCGGTTTTCGATCTGGAGGCTTGCCAAGTCTGGCATGGGGATACTCTCGGAGCGTACGCAGACGACGGTGTCGGACATGAATATGACGGGTGTCTGGTACTTCTCGGCGAGGTTGAAGGCGGTGACGGTGAGGTAGAAGCAATCCTCGACCGACGTGGCGGCGAGGACGATGCGCGGGACCTCGCCGTGGCCGCCGTGAACGCACAGGTACAGGTCGCCCTGCTCGTGGCGCGTGGGCATGCCGGTGGATGGTCCGGCGCGCTGCGCATCGACGATGACGCAGGCCGTCTCGGACATCGTGGCGAGGCCGAGGGTCTCGACCATGAGCGAGATGCCGGGGCCGGACGTGGAGGTCATCGCCTTCTTGCCGCCGTAGCTGGCGCCGATGACCATGCCCAATGCGGCGATCTCGTCCTCGGCCTGAACGAGGGTGCCGCCGACTTTTGGAAGCGCACCGGCGAGGATCTCCATCACGTCGGTGGCCGGGGTGATCGGGTAGCCCGCAAAGAAGTTGCATCCGCCGGCGACGGCACCGAGGGCGGTGGCGGTATTGCCAGAGACAACCATGCGGTTCTTCTCTGGGGCGTGCGGGAGGACGTGGAAGCGCTCAAGGTCGGCGCTGCTGACGTGGTCTTGCACGTACTTGATACCGGCCTCAAGCGCCTTGAAGTTCGTCTGGACGACGGCGTCGCCCTTGCGCTCCCAGAGCTCACGGATCAGGTCGTAGAGGACGGCAGAGTCGAGCTGGAAGAGCGCCGCCATGCCGCCGAGGGCGACAACGTTCTTCACGATCGGCATCCGGAGTTCCTTGGAGGCAATCTGCTCGAGCGGGAACGCCAGGAGCCGGTAGCTGGAGGTGTCGCGCGGTGTGACCTTCTCCGGGTCGTAGATGAGGAGACCGCCGGGCACGAGTTCCTGGATGTTGACCTCGAACGCCTCCTGGTTGAAGCAGAGGAGGACGTCCGGTGAGTCGCCGCGCGTGTGGAGGCGTCGAGAACTCAGGCGAATCTGGAAGAAGCTGACACCGCCCTTGATCTCGGATGGTGGGGCGAAGTCGGTGAGGACCTCAAAGCCGGCGCGGGCGGCAGCCTGGATCAGCAGCTCGCCGGGCTTCTTGATACCTTCACCCGCCTCGCCAGCGACGCGGATGACCAGGGCGGTGCGGATTTCGTGTTCGGGCACCTCGCCGTGGCGAGACCCGGGCGCGGTGACCTTGGGATCGGCAACTACCATGTGCTGCGCTCCTCTTCGTGCGCTCCCCGGGGCCGGGCGGGCCGATCATCGGCCTGCACGCGCGTCGGCATGATGTCCGCGGCGAGCGTGCCTCGCTTCCCGGGGCCAAGTCGTCGCCCCGTGGCGGTCGCCACGGGTCGGGACGGGGCCGTATCCACGCCAGCGCTTGCCGGGTCAATGCGCAAGGACGGGCTGGCGTACCCCGACCCCACGAAGGCGCGAGAAGATACCGCGGCGATGCCCAACCGGGGCGAAGGGGCGCGGTAGCCAAGACTGGCCGAAAGTTGGTCCGCGGTCTCCCGAAGCATCCCGGCCATGGAGGCGAGGCGATCTGGGGTCAGGCGGAAGGTGGGGCCGGAGACGGTGACGGTGGCAATGACCTCGCCGCGATGGTCGCGGACGGGGGCCCCGGCGGCGGTCAGCTCCGGCTCGAACTCCTCGATGGCGACGGCGAAACCGTCGACACGGATGCGTTCGAGTTCGTGCCACATGGTTGCTGGGTCCGTGACGGTCCGCGGCGTGTAGGCGACGAGGGGGAGCGCGAGGACGCGTTCGATGTCGGTGCGAGGGGCGAAGGCAAGGAGGGGCTTGCCCGCGGCTGAGCAGTGGAGGGGGAGGCGCCGGCCAATCCACCCGAGGTGCTTGACCGGGTTGGTCGAGAGGGCTTGGTCGATGTTGACCGCGTCGTCACCGTCGCGGACGGCGAGGTTGCACGTCTCACCGGTGGCGCGCGCGAGGGAGTGCAAGGCACCCCGGGCGACGTCGCGCAAGTCATATTGATTGAGAGCACGCCCGGCAAGGGTGGCAAGCTGCAGGCCGAGACGGTACCGCCCGGTGCGCGGGTCCTGCTGGACGAAGCCGCCGGCCTCAAGGGTGGCCATCAGGCGGGAGATGGTGGACTTGTGAAGGTTGAGGCGCCGGGCCAGCTCGGTGACGCCGAGTTCCGGTTCGTCCTCGCCAAATACCTTCAGGGCGGCGACGGCTCGCTCGACCGACTGGATGCCCCCGCTGCGAGGGGCCGGCACCGCGTCCATCTTGTCCTTGCATGCGTTGCGCGCTGCGCAACAGCGTACCGCTGTCCGAAAATACTACATCGGAGATTGCACCATCCGCAACTTGGTTGCTGACTGGCGGCGTGGTCGAACGGGGCGCGCGGCACCGCGGCGAGAGCAGAGTGCCTGAGGTTCTCCGCGAGCTGGCGGGCAGGGCTGCGCGCAGGTCACCGACTTGTCGGGTGCCCGGGACATACGGGGCGTGCCCGTTACGCCGTGGGACGTCGCATGGGGTAATCAGGGTCTTGTCCCTCACCCTTGCGGGTTGTGGGAATCACGACGTCGAAACGTATGCCTACGCGAGGCCGTGTGACGCCAACGCCGCCGCGACATCGTCGCGCACATCGTCGTCCTCGATGGCCGCGATCGCGTCGGTCATGGTTGCGCCGCCGGCGCCCCAGTGCGGGCCGTCGGCGGTCACGCCGTGCAGGAAGGTGCCGTTCGGGCAGGCGTACGCTTCGACGTCAGCAAGGTCGGCGACCGGCCCGGTCGACCCGAGGTGCGTGCCGACGAAGGTGACGAGACGACCAGACAGGGCGCGAACCTCACTGACCTCGTTGAGGATGTCGATGATGGTCAGCCCCTCGAGGCTCTCCATCGGCGTGCCCATGTCGATCACGTGTTGGTCGGCGTCAGGCATGGCAGGCCTCTTGAGGGTTGACGGAGGGTCAGGATTCCCGGACTTAGGGGAGGGTCAGGATCTCCGGCCCATCGGGCGTCATCGCTACCGTGTGCTCGAAGTGCGCGGCAAGGGAACCGTCACGCGTCTTGACCGTCCACCCGTCCTTCATCTCGACGGTGTCGGCGCGGCCGAGGGTGAACATCGGCTCGATGGCGATGACCAGGCCGGGCACCAAGGGGATGCCGGTCCCGGGCGTGCCGACATTCGGCACGCTCGGTTCCTCGTGGAGGCGGCGGCCGACGCCGTGGCCGCAGTAGCGGGTGACGATGCCAACCTTGTTCGTGCGCCCAACCACCTCGACGGCGGACGAGACGTCGCCGAGGAAGCCCCCGGCGCGCATCGCCTCGATCCCGGCTGCCAAGCCGGCCTCGGTTGCGTCCATGAGCTTCTTGGGCTTGCCGGTGGCGCCGCCCACCTGTGCGGTGAACGCCGCGTCACCGATCCACCCATCGAGGGTTGCCCCGCAGTCGATCTTGACGACGTCACCGAGGCGCAAGACGCGCTTGGCGGTGGGGATGCCGTGCACGATCTCCTCGTTGAGGGAGGTGCAGAGGGTGGCCGGGAAACCGAAGTAGCCCTTGAACGTCGGCTCACCCCCACCGTCGCGGATGACTGCCTCGGCAATGGTGTCGAGGTCGAGGGTGGTGGCGCCCGGCTTGATGGCATTGGCGACGGCGGCGAGGGCCTGCGCGCAGAGGCGCCCGGCGGCGCGCATCGCGTCGATTTCGCCTGCCGTCTTGAGGGTGACGTTCCCGCTGATGATGGCCTTGCCCACGGTTCGCGAAGTGTACGGCCCGGGTATGCCCGCCGTGGGGTGGCGCATGCGGTGATCGGACTGGACGTGGGTGCCGAGGAGTGGTCGGCGCGCGGCGGGCGCGATCGCAGGCGCTATCAATATCCATGGGTGATCGCGCCACTTCGGGCGATGATCGGGGGGTCAGGCGATGGCAGTTCCTGGTGGCGAGTCGTGGGCGATGCGGGTAGTGCAGGAGGCGACGTGGTCGGCGGCTCGATGGGCCTTGGGTGCCGGTGGACCGGTCGACCAGTATCTCGCGTCGCGCAAGCGGGTGATCCTCAGTGCGTTGCGCGGGCACATCTTGGAAATCGGCCCGGGTGAGGGCGCAAGCTTGCGCCACCTCCCGCCGGGGGTCCGATGGACCGGCGTGGAACCCGACCCGGTGTCGCGCGCGTCGGCGCTACGGGAAGCACGTCGCGTTGGGATCGAGGCGATGGTGCTCGATGGTCGCGCCGAGGCGTTGCCGGTTGGCGACCGGTCGGTGGATGCAGTGGTGTCGACGCTGGTGCTGTGCAGCGTGGATGACCTCGGGGAGGCACTCCGCGAAGTGCGCCGCGTGCTGCGTCCGGGAGGGCGGTTCGTGTTCATCGAACACGTGGGGGCGCCGCACGGGACGCGCCTGCGTGGCTTTCAGGAACGGTTGGCCCCGTGGTGGCTTGGGGTGACCGGTGAGTGCCGGATGGCGCGCGACACTGAGGCGGCGATCCGCGAGGCCGGGTTCGGGCAAGTGGAGGTGGAACGGTTCTCAATGGGCCCGGGGGTGATCCCGGTATCGCCGGGGATTTGCGGCGTGGCGATGGCGTAGCGTGATCGACGAGAGGGAAGGGTGATGGGTGGCAAGAAGCGGGCCGCCCGGGCGCCCGGCGGGGACCTCTCCGATGGGAGAGGCAAGGCGATGCAGCCCATTCCCGAGTGCATGGAAGCAGTTCCGGCGCAACCCGCGAGGGCCGGTGCGACCCCACCCATCCCGGAGTCAGGTTTCGGGATACTCAGGTCGCGGCTGCGCCCGGCGCCCGCCGACCTCGATCCGGCGACGCTGTTCGTCGATCCCGCCTGACCCCCCCAACCCCCTTCTCGACGCAGGAATGGGGAGCCAGGTCGTCGCGCGCGGGGACGCGCGCTGTTCCCGCGGCGAGACAGCGCGTGCGCGTCGCTAGCCTGTCGGGCGGTCGATCACGAGGTCACGGCGTCGCGCCGGTCGGCGAACGCGAACGAGGCCCCGGCGAGGTCGGCCCCGGTGAGGGTCGTGCCGCGCAGGTCGGTGCTGCGCAGGATCGCGTGGCGCAAGTTTGCGCCGCCGAGGTCGGCGTCGCGCAGGTCGGCGTGCGAAAGCCAAGCGGTGGCGAGGCTTGCGCCGGCGAAGTTCGCCCGCGCGGCGGTGGCGCGGTCGAGACGCGCCCGCGACAGGTCGGCCCCGCCAAGGTTGGCGTCGCTCAGGTCGGCGCCCCACAGGTCGGCGTCGGCGAGGGTCGCCCCGGCAAGGTTGGCGCCGCGCAGGTCGGCCCCAACCAAGTTTGCGCCGCGCAGGTCGGCCCCAGCGAGGTCGGCTCGGGCGAGGCGTGCGCCTGCAAGGTGGTGACGGGAAAGGTCTCGCCCTTCGGTGGCGGGCATGGGTGCAGGATAGTGCGTGGCGACCGCGGTCGTCGGCGATTGTGGTCGCGTCCCTGCCCGCCGGAGCGAGGGACGTGTAGAGGTCGCCCCGACCCCCTGCCCCTCCCTCACCCCGGCGAGGGAGGTGAGTCGGGTCCGTGGGCATCTTGCCTGCTCCGCGATCGAGGCAGTCCGCCCGATCCCGGCGTGTGCGGACTTGGCGCCCCCGTTCCGCGTCGGGCTCAGGGCTCGACGGAAGTCTGCCCGCGTACGGGTAGAGCGGTGAGCGACCCGGCGGACCACCAAGCTGTTCGCCGGTCGGGGAAGCCACCGCATCGACCAAGAAGGCTCGTCCGGTCGTCGACACAGTGCATCCATAGCAGGTGAAGTTCGCCGGTCACGAGCTATGCCCTGACGGCACGTTCTCCCACTCCTGACGCAACCAGCCAATCGCGACGAAGATCAGGTTTGGATCATCGCCAACATGGAACAACCACCGATAGACCCCGTAGACGATGATGACCGACCAGAAGCCAAAGTAGTAGAGCGCGGTGATCCCGTTGGCGTAGCGTTCCGCAAGCACGAAGAGGGCAATGACGATCCCGAGGCATGCCGCGTAGCCGAGGAACGGCGCGAGCGCCGCGAGGTTCTCGTTCCCAGGATTTTTGAAATTGGTCGTGGCGAACAGCGTTCGAACCCCGATGAAGAACGCCTTGCACACGAAGACGTAGATTGGCGCGAATGGTGCTAACGCAGTCGCGAGGACGACAAGAATGGCCCCGCCAGAGTCGTTGCCTCGGCGGCGCCTGACCCAAACCGGGTTCTGGTACGACCCAAGTGCCATGGTTGATTACGTGCGGCTAGTTACGGGCTGACCGTAATCCGGACAATCTTCTCGCCGACTGCGACCTGCCCAAGCACTTCCAAGCCACCGGTCACGTGGCCGAAGTTGGCGTACCGGCCGTTCAGGTGCGGGGAGTCACGCTTGACGATGAAGAACTGCGCGTCGTTGGTGATCATCGGATCGGAGCCGCGTGCCATGCCAATCGCGCCGGCACGGAACGGCACGTCGTTGAGTTCCGTCGCGATGGTGCCACCGCCCTGCCCGCTGCCGGTCGGGTCGCCGCCCTGGACGACCCAGTCCTCCACGCGGTGGAACGTGAGGCCGTCGTAGAAGCCTGAAGCTGCCTTGCCGGCGAAGTTCCGAACGGTCTGGGGAGCGCCTGCGGGATTGAGTGCTATGACAACCATCGCCCCGGAGGCGAGTTCGATGCGGGCGACGGTCGGGAGGCCGTCCGCCGGGCCACCAGGTGTCGGTCGCGCAAACGGCGTTGGCGCTAAGGTGGAAACGGGGGGCCGGGCAGCGGCCGGCACAGGGGTGGGAACCGCCGTGGGCTCGCTGGGCAGTGCGGGCAACGCGACTGGGGTCGGTGCGGCTGGCGACTGTCCGGGCGCCGATGCTGGCAGGGCGTTGCCGGTGTTTACGCCGACGTTGATCACGGGGTTGACGGCGTTGGTGTTGGCGTTGGTCGAGTTCCCGCCCTGAGCATTGGCGTTTCCGCCGGTCGCGTTCCCGCCCATGGCCGTGATGGTGTTCGTGTTGTTGATGGTGTTCGCGTTGTCGTTGCTGTTTGCATCGACGACCGTCTGGTCGGCAGATGGAGGGCCGATCAGCTCTGGGGCGGCTTCAGGGCCGATTGCCTCCCTGCTGGCCAGTCCATAAGGAGTTGGCGCTACCTCCCACGGAAAACGTGACCCGTGCGGTCGTGCCTCCAGGCCGTTCGGGCCGAAGACCCATGTCTGCCCCGCTGGGTTCGCTTCGACAAACAGCAGTGCACCATCGGAGCCCCGGGCACGCAGTTCGCCTCGTACCGTTGCTTGCTGCAGGTCGCCAGTGGTGGCGTCGTATGTCTCAGCGGCGGTGCAGCTCCCGATGACTTGGGGTAGTGCTTGCACCATCACCTGAAATCGGCCACGTAGCTCGCACCCCGCTGCATGAAGCCTGGCCGGACTGCCAAGCGTGAGGACCGCTGCCGCAGCCAACGGAACCACCAGTTGCAGGGCACGATGGGATGCTCGAGTGGTCACCACCGTTCACGTTCCTCCCGATTGGCCCAAGTTACGGGTTGAGGATCAGCTTCTGGATCCGGTCGTTCTCGCTGTCGGCGACGTACAGGTTTCCCTTGGCGTCGATGGCGAGGCCATATGGACTGGAGAACTGCCCGGCACCATTCCCTGCGGTCGGCCGGGCGACCGAGTCGACGGCACCCCACTGCTGGACGAACTTGCCGTCGGGCGCCAGCTTCTGGATCCGGTTGTTTCCGGTGTCGGCGACGTAGATGTAGCCCTGAGCATCGACGGCAACAGCGGTGGGATTGTTGAATTCACCGGGGCCGTTCCCTTGCTTCCCGAACTGGGCAAGCGGGCGACCCCCGTTCACGGACAGCTTTTGGATGCGATCGTTGCCGGCGTCGGCAACGTACAGATGGTCCTGACCGTCAATCGCGAGACCAATCGGCTCGGCGAACTGGCCGGGACCAGAACCAGACGCTCCCCAACGGGCAATCTCCTTGCCGTCTGGCCCGACCTTGGCGATGAGGTTGCTGCCGCGGATGCTGGCGTAGAGCGACCCGAAGCGATCGGCGACGGCGTCGTAGAGCTGAAGTGTCGTCGCCCATGGTGGCTGACGAATCGCGAGGTTTGCGGATCGCACTGAGATGTGCTGCGCGTGGCTGACGATGACGTTTCCTGCCGGATCGACCGCCACTCCCAACACGTCGTTGCCGGGTGAGTAGCGATCCTGCAGGTCTTTCTCAAGGGTGTTTGCGGTGCGCGAGAGTTCGCCGGACGGCTGCCACCAGCATTGGCACTTGTCGGTTGGCGTCAGGCGTTGCACCCGGGCGGTCGCCTGCCGTCCATCCCTCACGTACAAGGTGCCGTCCATCGCAACCGAGATGGCAACCGGCCTGATGAACTCGCCGGGCCCGCTGCCGTAGCGCCCCCAGACGACCCATTGCCCCGCTGCCGCCGCCGGCACGGCAGACGAGACTGTCGGTACCGGTGCGGGTACCGGAAGCATGGCCATGCTTGCTGTTGGCGTGGGCGCCACCGTGGGGATCGGCGCGGCCATGGGGGCCGCCACGGACGTCGGCGTGGGGACGACGGTCGGTGTTGCCGCCCCCGGGACATTGACGACCACGTTGATGACTGGATTCACCGTGTTGGTATTCGTGTTCGTCGAGGATCCACCTTGAGCGTTTGCGGTTCCACCTGTTGCGTTACCGCCGCCCGCAGTCACCGTGTTGGTGTTCTCGACGTCGTTCGTGTTGGCATTGGTATTTACGTCGACGACTTCTTGTTCCCACGCGAAGCGCGGCCCGTCGTTGAGACGATCCTCGAGGCCGTACGGGCCGGCAAGCCACGTTCGGTAGCCGTCGGTGTACGCGGTCCAGTTGTCAGCCTTGCGCCACACCAGCAGGCCCTTCGTCGTGGGCTGTTCAGCGTTGCCGTTGGCGGCGTTGAACCGCTCATTTGCGGTGCATTGCCCAACGGAGTCGGGGATTTGGGAAGCGAGATTGGCGAACCCCAACTGGAAATAGCAGCCAGCACCTTGGGCGACGACGTGCCCGGCGCTCGCGAACAGCACCGCGTTTCCGGCGCAAACCCCGACCAGGAAGGATCGTGCGAGCGACCGGACGGGTATCCCCAGCATTGACCGAGTTCCTCCATGCACCGAAGTTGCCTAGCCCGAACGAAGGCGAGCGTAGCGTTACCGCGTGCTTCGGCGACAGGAACCATGGGCCACGCTTCGTTTCATGTTCGTGAAACCACCCCGCGCCGCTCGTCCGTTCAGTCGTCACGGACGGTCCCCGGGGTTGGCAGGCCTGAAGCGCCCACGTGTTGGCGACTCCGGGAGCGACCTGACGGAGTCGGCGTTACCCCAAGTACGGGATCGTCTGCGGGCCCTGAGGCAACACGCAGAGGGTTGCGTCAGGGCCGGCGGCGGCGAGCAGGTCGGTCACCGTCGCGGCGATGTCGGCGCAGGGGGACAGGTGCGTGCGGCGTACCGTCTCGGCGGGCAACGACGAGTACAGATGCACCGCGCACCGTTGCTGAATTTGCGCCTGCACTTGCGCCTGCCACTGGTCGGCCATGCGGAAGCCCGGGGCGGCGACGCGTTCGACGATCGCCTCCGGGTTCGCGCCCTCTTCAAGCAGGCGGCGGTACTCCCCGTGGTCGGGGATGCCGTCCCAACACTCAGCGGCGGCCACGATCGCGCCGCCATCGCGACAGACCCGTGCCGCCGCGGAGATTCCCTTGATCGCCTGGTAGACGTTGAGGTCAAGCGGGTAGCCGCTGTTCGTGGTCACGACGACGTCGAACGGCCTCGCGACGGCCTGCATCGCCGTCTCGCGCACAAACGCACACCCGGTGCGATGCGATGTCAACAGGTCGCCGGCGAAGACGCCAGTGATCTCGTGGTGCTTGTTGAGGGTGACGTTGAGGTTGAAGGCGCGCCCGGCCATCAGGGCGCCGTCGCGCAACTCCTCCCACAAGGGGTTGCCGTCGGTGATGCCCCACGTCGCGCGCGGGTCGCTGATGTTTCGGTGGCCATGGTTCCGCATGATGGTGTCGAGGCCGGCCAACGCGGGCATCACCA
Source organism: uncultured Chloroflexota bacterium (assembly GCA_903836285.1). GTDB lineage: Bacteria > Chloroflexota > UBA11872 > UBA12225 > UBA12225 > CAILQO01. The sequence continues at coordinate 440 of CAILQO010000197.1, read as the reverse complement.
TTTTGGGCCCACCGGAGAAGCCGGCGAAGAAGTGGGGTTCGATGAAGCCGGTGAGGATCTTGGCGGTGCACGCCATAAACGCGGCGTTCAACCACACCTCGTTGCCGGAAGCTGTCCGGCCGACCGACACCAAGGCGCCCACTTCGCGGGCGTCGTGCGTGACGATCCGGTAGTTCTCGAAGACGTGGTCGCCGACCATGCGGCGCATCTCGTCCTCGGTGTTGGCGCGATGGGTGCCGGTGCCATTGAAGATGGTGATGCGGTCGCGCGCGACGACCTTCTCTACCTCCGCAAGCAGGACCGGCAGGACGCGCGCCGACGGCATCGGGCGGGTGATATCGCAGATCGAGATGCCGACGGTGTCATCTGGGCGCAACCACTCGAGGAGGGGTGCGTGGGCGATCGGGTTCCGCAGGGCGCCACGGAGGGCCTCGGCCTCG
>CAILQO010000196.1 GCA_903836285.1 uncultured Chloroflexota bacterium | reverse complement strand
CCTCGGCGGGCAGACGTCCCATGCGATCGTCGTGGCGATGCCAGATTGGCAGGCGTCGTTCCGGTCGCAGCACGGCCACATGCAGGAGAACACGAATGTCCCAGACGTCTCGGCGTCACGTCATGTTCGGCGCGGGAGCCGCCATCGCGGGCGGGATCCTCGCGGCGTGCGGGAGCGAGGTTGGCGGTGGTGGCGCCGCCGCTCCGGCCGCAGGTGCGGGCGGAACGGCCGGCGGTGCCGGAGGCACGGTCAACTGGCTTGTTCGGTCCGGCAAGGAAGAGAACGGTGGCCAGGAGAAGGTCTTTGAGCCGATGCTCAAAGAGAAGCTCCCGAAGGTCAAGGTCGAGCGCATCGTCGTCCCTCAGGATCAGTACATCCCGAAGATCAACTCGATGGCCGCCGCGAACGAGTCCCTCGAGCTCTGGGGCTTCGGTGGCAACTATTACGACTACTGGTGGCGCAAGCTTCCGCAGGACCTGACCTCGTACATCACTGCTGACAAGTGGGACGTCAACACGTACTTCCATGCCGGCCTGATGGACCGGTTCAAGATTAATGGCAAGTACTACGGCGTGTCCCAGCTGTCCACCTTTGGCTCCGTCCTCCTCTACAACAAGGACCTGCTCGACAAGGCCGGGTTGAAGGCCCCGCCGGTTGACTGGAACGACGCGTCGTGGACGATGGACAAGGCGCTCGAGTACGCGACCAAGCTCACGAAAGACCCGGGTTCGCCTAACGGCACGTTCGGTATGAGCCTTGACCTCTGGGCAAAGATGACGTCCCTTCCCTACCTGTGGGGCGGTGACTCCTGGACGAAGGAGCACTACACCGACTTCATCGCGCCAAAGAGCAACTTCAACAGCGAAGCCGTCCTCCAGTCGCACACCTTCCTGCAGGACCTCATCTACAAGCACAAGGTCATGCCGGACCCGGCCACCGCGAAGTCGCTCGGTCAGCTCGGTAACCCGTTCCAGACCGGCAAGATTGCGATGGCACTCGATGGCGGATGGCTATACTGGACCTCGTCTGCCATCAAGGACTTCAAGTTTGGGTTCGCTGCCCTGCCAACTGGCAAGGCAAACAAGAACATCAACTTCAATGACTTCTGGATCATGGGCCGCTGGGCGAAGAACAAGGATTCCGCGTGGCAGGTCATGCGCGTGCTCTCAAGCGAGGATGCCACGACCAAGTACGCCGAAATGACCTTCACCCCGCCGACCCCACGGAAGTCGCTCGACGCGTTCACCAAGGCGCTCTCGAAGGCATCGGGGCAGTCGCTCGAGGACCTCAACAAGGTGCTCACCGGCGCAATCGATCCGAAGCGCTCCCAGGAGAGCCCGGACCACCTCTTCCTGCAGCATCCGAAGCTGGACAGCACGTACAGCCAGGAGCTCGACGCCCTCACCAACAACAAGGAGAAGGCGGCGGATTGGGTGCCGCGTGTCGGCAAGATCATGGACGAGACCGCCAAGGCGATCTACGACCAGTTCAAGGACAGCCGTCCGAAGGACTAGCCTGTTCATTG
>CAILQO010000195.1 GCA_903836285.1 uncultured Chloroflexota bacterium | reverse complement strand
CGGGCCGACTCGGGCAGGACGGTCCCGAAGGGCGGCGCGCCCTCGGCGGGGAACGGCAACGCCGAGTGATAGACCGCGACGAATGGTCGCCCTGCGAGACGGGCGCCGAGCAACGCCGCGGGCATCAGGTAGTCGCCCACGACGGCCGCCGCACCCGTGCGCCGGACGTGTTCGGCGATCTGCCGGGCCTGCGCTTCGAGGCCGCTCGTGAAGAGCGCAAGGGCGATCTCCAACTCGGTCTGACCCGTCGCGCGGCGCAGCCGCGCTGCATGCCAGAGCGACGCCAGCGACGGCGCCAGTTCGAGCATCTCGGCCCCTTCCGCGGCGATTGCAGCAGGCAGGCTCGAAGCCGCGCGCACGGGCTCCGGCCAGAGCGACGCAAACGGCACCCGCGCGTGGACGATGGCGAAGCTCGTCGCGTGCCCGCGTGCCCGCAGCTCGGCGCCAATCGCGCGCAGTGCGCTGGTGTGGCCCACCGTCGGGTGCGCGGCGAAGAGGATGTGCCGCCGGTCCTTACATGGCGTGTCGACCCTCGGCGCCCCGGAACGTTGCGAAAACATACACTTGTAAACAAAGCAAACAAAAAAAGGTCAAGAATGCTGCAACCAAGCACTTTCGGCTAGTACATCACAACCCCGTTGTCGACATTCATTGCCTGACCGGTAATCGCTCCGCTGCCGTCCGACACAAGAAAGCTGACAAGGGGCGGGATATCCGCGGGCACTTGCGTACGACCGAGCGGTGATCGCCCCGCAACCTCCTTGAAGAGCTCGCCTGGCGCCTTGCCCAGCAGGGCACCGCGGTCGCGGTCGATGACCCCCCACATGGGCGAGTCGACGTTGCCGGGGCAGAACGCATTCACGGTGATTCCGTGCGGGCCGAACTCCCACGCGGCGCTACGGATGAGGCCAAGTAGGGCAGCTTTGCTCGCCTGGTAGTGCGCTTGGAACGGTGACCCCATCTTCGCCGCGATGCTCGCGGTCGCGATCAAGCGCCCGCCCGTCCCCTGCGCCACCAGCTGACGGGCGGCAGCTTGGAAGCACAAGAACACGCCACGGGTGTTCACGGCGAAGATCCGGTCCCACTCTGCGACCGGCATTTCAAGTATGGGTGAGATGCTCAAGATCCCAGCGTTCGCGACGATGGCGTCGAGGCGCCCGTAGCGTGCGACGGCGGCCCGAACGAGGGATTCTGGCCCGTCGTCGCGGGTGACATCGACGGTGGTGGCCCAAGCATCGTGACCATCCGCGCGGATCGACTCGGCGACCGCCTCGACCGCCGAATCGTTCAGGTCGGCCGTAACCACGCGCGCGCCATCCGCTGCGAGAAATGCCGAGATTGCGCGCCCAATTGCCCCCGCCGCACCGGTCACGATGACCACTTTTCCTTCAAGCGGTGCCCGACGATCCATGCGCTCCCCCAGTCTTGGCCATGCCTGCCGGCTGGCGCAGGGTAACCGCACCCGGCGATCGCGATGGCAAGACGAAGTCGTCGGACTCGGGCGTCCCTGAGGCACGGTGCGCAACGTCTCCCTTCAAGTGCGTGGGTCAACGGAACAACGGTCGGTACACTCCGGCCTATCTGGTGGGTGCGCGCGGCTTGAAGCCGGCCGCCAGCGAAGGGGCCACGCACATGTCGTCGGGCAGGCTTGCGGGGAAGGTGGCACTCGTCACGGGATCGGCCACGGGCATCGGCGCGGCGACCGCAATTGCATTCGCCCACGAGGGCGCCGACGTCGTCGTCAACTACTCGCGGTCACGCGTCGAAGCCGATGAAACGGTTGCTAGGTGCGCGGCCCTCGGGGTCCGCACTCGTCTAATCCAAGCGGATTGCAGCGTTGAGGCCGAGATCAAGTCGATGGTCGCCGAAGTGGTACGTTCCCTTGGCGGCGTCGACATCCTCGTCAACAACGCCGGCAAGACGCGATTTGTCCCGCTTGCCGACATCGACGACCTTACGGATGAGGACTGGGACAGCATCTTCCAACTCAACGTGAAGGGCATGTTCTATGCGACCCGTGCATGCGTGCCGACGATGCGCGCGCGTGGTGGCGGACTGGTTGTGAACGTCGCGTCAATCGCGGGCTTCACTGGCGGCGGGAGTTCGATGCCGTATGCCGTTTCCAAGGGAGCGGTTGTCACGCTGACCAAGTCGCTGGCCAAGGGCTTGGCGCCGGACATTCGCGTGAACGCCGTGGCACCAGGCATCGTGACAACGCGGTGGGTCGCCGGCCGCGAAGACCACGTGGAGCGATACGGCAAGGATGCGCCGATGGGTCGCGCCGCGTCGCCCGAGGACGTTGCCGGAGTGATCGTGGGGTACGCAACGCACGGCACCTTTCTAACCGGCGACGTCACGATTGTTGATGGTGGCAGGGAGATGCGGTCGCCGCACTGCCCGCTGATGTTGGCTTTGGGTCGCCGCTCCGCTGGGTGACTGCGCCCGGTTGCTCCGCAACTGCGCCAACGCCCCATCGAGAAACTCCTCGGATTGCGCTAAACGCTATCGCCCGCGCCGCAACTGCGCCGTCGAAACCCACGAAAGCTGAGAGCCATCGCATGACCAAGAGAACTGGTTCCGTTGAGCACGCCGCGGTCGCGCGCAACTACGTCGGGGGCAAATGGGTCGACCCGAGCGGGACACGCCTGCCGGTCTTTAATCCGGCGACTGGCCACCAGATTGCCGAGGTAGGCGTCTCGACGGCGGCCGACCTCGTGGCGGCGGTTGACGTCGCGCAGGCGGCATTCCTCCCGTGGCGAAACACGCCGCCGGTTGAACGGGCGCGACCGTTGTTCCGCTTCAAGCACCTTATGGAAGCGCATTTCGAAGAGCTTGCCCAACTCGTCACGCTCGATCATGGCAAGACCCTCGAGGACGCGCGCGGCGAGGTCCGTCGCGCCATCGAGAACGTCGAGGTTGCGTGCGGCATCCCGACGCTCATGATGGGATATGGCCTCGAAGACGGTGCGGCGCGGGGCATCGATGAGCACGCAATCCGGCAACCGCTCGGCGTATTCGCCGCGGTGGTGCCGTTCAACTTCCCGTTGATGGTGCCGTTCTGGTTCTGGCCGTACGCGGTAGCCTGCGGCAATACGTACATCATCAAGCCGTCGGAGCAGGACCCGCTGCCGCTCGTCCGGATCTTCGAGCTCCTCGATCAGTGCGGGTTCCCGCCGGGTGTGATCAATCTGGTGCAAGGGACGCGCGACGCGGTCGATGCGATCCTCGACGAGCCGCGCATCCAAGGGGTCAGCTTCGTTGGGTCGTCGCCGGTCGCGCGGTACATCTACTCGCGCGCCTCTGCCAACGGGAAGCGTGTGCAGGCGCCGGGTGGGGCGAAGAATACGCTTGTCGTCTTGCCTGATGCTGTCCCGATGGTCAATGGCGCGGTAACCAACATTCTCGGGTCGTGCTTCGGCGCCGCTGGACAACGCTGCTTGGCCGGGTCGATCCTTCTCACCGTCGGCGATGTGCATAGTGCCGTGATGGACACCCTCGTTACCGCTACACGCGCACTTACGGTAGGCGATGGTGCAGACCCATCGGTCGACGTCGGACCGGTCGTCTCGGCAGCGTCGCGTGATCGCATCATGGGGAATATCGATGCCGGCACGGCGTCGGGGGCGACCCTTCTTGTGGACGGGCGGAAGCCACACCTCAAGGCGGCGAATACCGAAGGTTTTTTTGTTGGACCGACGCTGTTCGACCATGTCGCCCCCGAGAACGCATTGGCCCAGACGGAGATTTTCGGCCCGGTGCTCTCGGTCGACAATGTCCCGAACCTCGACGCGGCGATTGACCGCATCAACGCCGGCACGTTTGGAAACGCCGCAAGCCTCTACACCGGAAGTGGGAAGTCAGCGCGCGAATTCCGGCACCGCGTCGTTGCGGGCAACATCGGGATCAATGTCGGTGTCGCGGCGGCGATGGCGTTCTTCCCGTTTGCCGGCATGAAGGCGAGCTTCTTCGGCACGCTTCACGGCCAGGGACGGGACGCCG
>CAILQO010000194.1 GCA_903836285.1 uncultured Chloroflexota bacterium | reverse complement strand
GCGGCATTGCTCGTCGAGGGGCAGCCGTTCGGGCTCGTCGCCGACGCGTCGATCGCCGAGCGCTTCCAGCCATGCTGCAACTGCCCCCGGCCGTGCCTGTCGGCATGTCCGGGCGAGCGGCGCGAGGGCAACGGCCACGGCTACGTCGACGCATTGCAATGCACGCACGAACGCCAGCGCGGAGCTTGCGCGAATGCGTGCGGCGTCGTTCGTAACTGTCCGGTCGGCGCGGGCCAGGCACTGCCGGATGCCGTCGAGACGGAGCGCCATCGCTTCGAGTTGCACCGCGAACTCGCGATGCAGGGCCGCGGCCTGTTGCCGACGATCCGACGCTGGCTCGGTTGGTGAGGTTGCGGCGCGAGTTGTGGCTCGCGGATGCTGCGTTGTGCCGATGCGTGATGGGGGTGTTCGCCGCCCCGGCCCGTGGGTGACGCAAGATGCTGCCGAGCGCGGGTTCGATGCGCGGTTGGAGAATGCGCCAGGGGCCGGATGGAGTTTGGTCGCCTGCGCGGCCGTGGCTAGCGTGAGAGCGTGAGAAAAAATCCCCCTCCGCATCAGCTTCCGCGACCCGCTGCTACGTAGATGCAGCATGAGCAGCACGACGTTGTTCGGCGACGGTTTCATCGATGCAGAGGGTGGGAAGCGGCGGAAGCCGACCCAAGGCGAAGCTCGGGTGAAGCGGCCAGACCGGCACCAGTCGATGTTCCGGCCGCAGTCGTTCGACCAACTGATCCCTCCTGAGCACCGGGCACGGTCGATCGTCAAGTTCCTCGAGGAGATGGACCTCTCGAAGTTCTACGAGAGCATCCGTTCTCGTGGGGACGAGCCAGGGCGCCCAGCAACCGATCCCGCGATGCTGATTGCGCTGTGGATGTTCGCGACGAGCGAAGGCATCGGCAGCTCGCGCCAGATCGAGCGGCTGTGCGAACGGGACGACGCATACCGCTGGATCTGCGGAGGCGTTCAGGTCAACCAGCACACCCTGAGCGACTTCCGCATCGGCCACGGCAAGGCCTTGGACGATCTGCTGACGCGAGTGTTGGCGGTGCTGACTCACCAGGGCCTCGTGAAGTTGCGGCGCGTGTCCCAGGACGGCGTCCGGGTGCGCGCGAGCGCCGGGGCGGCTTCTTTCCGTCGTGGGGATGCGCTCGCGGAGTGCCTCGAGGCCGCGCAGAAGCAGGTGGAAGACACCAAGAAGTGGATCGATCGTGATGATCCGACGCGCACGGACAAGATGAAGGAGTCGGCAGCGCGTGCTGCGCGCGAGCGCGCGAAACGGGTGCGGAAGGCCATGCATCAGCTCGAAAGGCTGGAGGCGCGTCAGGCCGAGCGAGTTCGCAAGAAGGAAGCGAAGGAGCCACGTGCGTCGACCACCGACCCGGAAGCGCGCGTGATGCGAATGGCGGACAACGGCTACCGGCCGGCGTTCAACATGCAGCTTGCCGTCGATGTCGACAGCAGGGCGATCGTTGGATTGTCGGTGACGAACAGCGGCAACGACGCTGGTCAGATGACGCCGATGATCGAAGATGTCGAGCGCCGCACAGGACGGACGCCGAAGCAATGGCTCGCGGACGGTGGCTACACCGAGTTGGCCGACATCGAGGCGGCTGGAGAGAAGGGCGTGAAGGTCTATGTGCCGGTGCCCGCATCTCGCTCGCCAGAGATCGACGCTCACCAGCCCAAGAGGACCGACGCCGAACACGTCGCGCAGTGGCGCAAGCGCATGGGCACCGAACAGGCGATGGAGATCTATCGACAGCGTGCGACGACTTCCGAGCGCACGAATGCCGACCTGAGACAGCACCGAGGCCTTCGACAACTGCCCGTGCGCGGGATCGAGAAGACGCTGATGGTCGGACTCTGGATGGCGATCACCTACAACGCACTTATCTGGATCGGAGAGAAAGCGGCGACCCTCTGAAGGGGTCGCCGACAGCGCGAAGGATGCTTTAAGTTGGGCATCGGGGCTCGCAGAGTGGAGAGGCCCCGGCTCAGGCGTTGTCCCAACCCGATCTCAGCCATCCGCGAGCCGTTTCTCTCTCAGGCTCTGACAGAACCGTCACCCCCAGCCGTGCTCGGCCAGTTGGTCGTCACCGGCTTGCAACGCGCCACGACGCTGACCATCGCCGATCTCGAAGCACTCGGTGCCGAGGACGTGCCCTGGACGTTCCGTGACGAACCGCACGTCTACCGCGCCGTCGCACTCGACCGCGTGCTCTCCCACTGCGGGTTCGACGAGGGGCCGGGCGGTAGATCGATCCCGCCGACGGAGCGCCGACCAGCGTGGCGGCAGATCGTCATCG
>CAILQO010000193.1 GCA_903836285.1 uncultured Chloroflexota bacterium | reverse complement strand
TCGGCAATCGTCTTGGACTTGTCCGGCGAACCCTTCACCCGGAAGGCGTTATCGACGAACTCGACATCCTCCTCCGCAACCTCCATGAGGTGTGCGGCGATCTTGAGCGCTTTCTCGCGGACCTTGGACGCCGCGATCTTGAGGGCGCCGCCGCCCACAGGCGCGCTGCGGCTGCCGTAGGTGCCCATGCCGTGCTGCACCTTGTCGGTATCCCCGTGCACGACGTCAACGTCGTCGACGCCAACGCCAAGTTCATCCGCGACGATCTGGGCGAACGATGTCTCGTGCCCCTGGCCGTGCGAATGGACACCGGTGAAGACGCTGACCTTGCCGAGGGGGTGCACGCGAACCGTCGCGCTGTCGTAGAGGCCGCCGATGAAGCCCATTGCGTTGGCGGCGGACGAAGGCCCAAGGCCGCACACCTCGACGAACGACGAGAAGCCGATCCCGACAAGCTTTCCGTGGGCACGCTGCTCGGCCTGCCAATGACGGAGTCCATCGTAGTCCGCAGCCTTGAGCGCCGCGTCGAGCGCCATCTCGTAGTCGCCGCTGTCGTATGTGAGGGTGCCGTTGGCGACCTTGAACGGAAATTGATCCTTCTTGACGAAGTTCAGCCGTCGCACCTCGGCGGGATCACGTCCGACCCTTGCCGCGACGAGGTCGATGGCGCGCTCGAGGATGTACGTTGCTTCGGGACGCCCCGCGCCGCGATAGGCGTCGGTGGGGGTCGTGTTGGTGTAGACCCCGGTGACGTGCACCTCGTTGTTCGGGATGTCGTACGGCCCCTGGATGATGCATCCGAAGAGCCACGTCGGCACACCGGGTGCCGCAGTTGACGGGTACGCCCCCAGACTCGCGATCGCATGGACCTTGAGGGCGGTGATCTTGCCCTCGCGGGTTGCCCCGATCTCGACGTGCTGAACGTGGTCGCGACCATGGGTCGTTGCAACGTAGTTCTCGCTGCGCGTCTCGGTCCATTTCACCGGGACGCCGAGCGACCTCGAGGCAAAGATGCACAGTGCCTCACCACTGTAGAACGGGATCTTTGCGCCGAAACCGCCCCCGACGTCACCGGCGATCACCCGGATCTTGTGCTCCGGCAAGGCGCCGCCCGTGGCGAACGACGCGAGCAAACGATGGATATGGGGGTTCTGGCTAGTGACATACAGGGTGACCTCACCGGTCGCCTGGTTGTAGTCGGCGACGGCAGCTCGGGTCTCCAAAGGCGTCGGAATGAGCCTTTGGTTGATGAGGGTTTGGGAGATGCGCACTTCCGCGTGTGCAAGTGCGTCATCGGTGCTCCCGCCGACCAAGGCCCACTTGAACGCCTGGTTGTGAGGAACATCGTCGTGGATCTGGGGCGCATCCGCGGCGAGGGCGGCTTCGGGGTTGATCACCGCCGGGAGCGGGTCGTACTCAACATCGACGAGATCCGCCGCGTCACGCGCCGTTGCGCTGTCGACGGCGACGACCATCACCACCGCTTCGCCGAAGAACCGGACCTTCCCAGTTGCGAGGGTCGGGTACGTTGCCAACTTGAGGGTGTCACCGGTGTTGGTCGTTGGCCAAGCGCAGGGCATCGCCGGGTAGAGCGACTTGACGTCGTCGTAGGTGTAGACGGCAAGGACGCCCTCATGAGCCGCCGCCTTGCTCGTGTCGATGGACACGATGCGAGCGTGGCCGTGTGGACTCCGAACGAATGACGCGACCGCGGCATTGGCCAAGCGGATGTCATCGGTGTACTTTCCTCGCCCCGTAATGAGCCGGGGGTCTTCCCGGCGCTTCACGGAGGCGCCGAAGGCCTTGGTTGGCGTGGCGATTGCCATGCTGCCTCTCCCAGGTGTGTTGGATGTGCCCGCCGGGCGGTTGCCCGGACGGGTCGGTGATCCTTCGGTACGAGTGGCGCGGGCGCTATGCGACGCCGCTGCCGAGCGCGGATGTCTCTCCGCCGGTGCGGACGATCTGGGCGGCTTCCTTCACGGCGGCGACAATGTTTTGGTAGCCGGTGCACCGGCACAAATTGCCTTCGAGAGCCTCCCGGATCTCATGGTCACTCGGGTCGAGGTTGTCGTGGACGATCTGCACGGACTGCATCAGGAAGCCAGGGGTGCAGAATCCGCACTGCAACCCATGCTTCTCCCAGAAGGCCTGCTGAACTGCGTGGTACCGCCCGTCCTTCGCCAGACCTTCCACGGTGGTGACGTGTGATCCGTCGGCTTGGGCCGCGAGCATCATGCACGCCTTGACGGACTGGCCGTCGACGAGCACGGTGCATGCGCCGCATTGGCCGGTGTCGCACCCAACGTGTGTCCCGGTGAGGTTGAGATCCTCCCGGATGTAGTCCACGAGCAACGTTCGCGGTTCTACCGTGGATCGGTGGGGGCGACCGTTCACCACCACCTTGATCCCGATGCCGAGGTCTTCCATGCACGGCCCCCTATTGGCGCGGACCTCGCCACTGCGTGCGCAGCCGCGCCTATGATGGTTGGCAACTGCCTGCGGGGATCCTGCATGACGCCATGCGAGATGGCATCTCGCCCCCCCAGGCCACGTAGGGGCAGCGTAGCATGGGTCGGGTAGGCGATGCGCTTCGCGACTGGTTGGGTCGAGGAGACGCCGCGGTGGCCATGGCCACGGTGGTCCGCGTCTATCAGTCGGCCCCTCGCCAAGCCGGGGCGCGGCTTGTGGTCTCTGCGGGAGGCGAACTGGAAGGGTCTGTCAGCGGCGGTTGCATTGAAGGGGACATCGCCTTCGAGGCAGCGGGTGTGCTGACGTCTGGGCAACCACGGCTGATCGAGACCGGGATTTCTGACGCGCAAGCGTGGGACGCGGGCCTGACCTGTGGCGGGGCGATCGAGGTGTGGGTCGAGCGACTTGACCGTCACGTTGCGGCTTGGTTCTGCAACGTTTCCGAGCGACCGCGTGAGTGCACCTCAATCACCGTTCTCGACGCGGCGCCGGGCCTACCCATAGGAACGCGCGCAGTAGTCTGGCGGGATGTGGTCGAAGTCGCGCCGGGTGGGCCCTCATTGCTGCCGGTGACGGTTAGCGATGCTGCGCGCGCACTCATCGAACTTGGTCATCGTGCGACCGCCGTCATTCAGGAGGTTGTGTTGGCGGACGGCGCGAGCGTGCGCATCTTCCTTGAACCGTGGCCGGGTGCGCCTGAATTGGTTGTCTTTGGCGCGGTCCATGTCACTCAGGTCCTCGTCGAGATGGCTCACGCTGTTGGCTTCGACACAGTCGTCGTCGACCCTCGGACAACATTTGCGACGGACGATCGCATCGGCCACGCTAGGCGGGTGGTGCGCCGTTGGCCGCAAGACGCGATTGCCGACGGGGACGTCACGTTGGACGGATCGTCGTACGTCGTGGTGTTGACGCACGACCCGAAACTTGACGAGCCGGCGCTGGCTGCATCGCTCCGGTCGCCCGCGCCGTACGTCGGATGCCTCGGGAGCCGCAAGACGCAAGCGCTCAGGAGAGAGCGTCTCCGGCGCGACGGGTTCAGCGATGCCGACCTCACCCGGATCCGCGGGCCGATCGGCCTCGACATCGGGTCGCGCACACCGGAGGAGATGGCGCTCGGAATCATGGCCGAGGTGGTGGCAGTGGCGCGCGGCGGGCCGCTGGGGGCGCCACGAACCTGATCAAGTGTCATGTCAGGCGCGCTGGGCGGGGACCACCCTCCCGTGTTCTGGCACAAGGTGGGTTGGGGTGAGGGCTCTCGGGCCACGCTTATCCCGACGGTGCGGGCCACAGGCGAGCAACGAGGCGCAAGGCGAAAAGCCAAAGGCCCGCGGTCGCACGCGAATGGCGCCGGCCTCGCCCTGTACGCACCACGACGGCCCTACACTTCGCTGATGGCTGCAGACCTGCGGGAAGTTGCCCACGCCGAACGGGTGGGAGGGCGAGATTACGACGCGCTTGCCATGCGGGTCGAAGGTGCTGACTTGCATGGTGGCGCCCTGCGGATCATCGGTGAGCAGCCCGGTGGCCACCGCACCTATCCCATGTACATGGCGTCGCTTCCGGCGCGCAGCGGGAAGGCCCCGAAGGCTAGCGTGCTGCTGAACGGCGGTACTCATGGTGATGAGCCTGCTGGCGCCGAAGCAGTGGTGGCATTCCTCGAAGCCGACATCGCCGGCCAGTGGCCCGAGTTCGCGTTCACCGTGATGCCGTGCACGAACCCTTGGGGGCACGCCCATGCGAGGCGTGAGGGTCCCGCCGGTCGGGACTTGAACCGGGCTTTCCGACGCGCGTCACCGCGTACACCTGAGGTGTCGATAATCAAGCGTGCGCTCGCTGGCCGGGCCTTCAACTTGTATGTGGACTGCCATGAGGACATCGACGCGCCAGGGCTCTACGTGTTTGCACCGACTCGCCTAGGCAACGCGATCGTCTCCGCGGTAGCCGCGACTGGGCCGATCCATCAGGGAGATTTGGTCGACGGCGAGATCCCGCTGAACGGTGGCGTCGTGGCAACCGACTCGGACCGGTCCCGGGAACGCCGCACAGGATGGCTCACCTGGCCGCTGCCGTACTACATCGCCCGGTACCGACAGGCTCACGACGGGCCGACGTTATCGGACGAGGGTGACCCGCGCGCATTGAGCGGCGCGACCATCGAGACCCCAACGTTTCTCCCGATGCATCAACGGGTTGCGATGCACCATGCCGCGATCGACGCGGCGCTCCGCCTCCTGCGTGAGCAACCTCCAAGGGACGGAGGGACGGCACGTGGCGCGCTTTGAACGCGACGACGATTCCATGCTGCCGTCGCCGGTCGATATCGATGACGACATTGAACCGGTCCTCCGCGACCGCATCTCAGCCAAGCGGCTCAAGCACTCGGTCGCCGTCGCATCACTGGCGGAAGCCCTGGCGATCCGCCATGGCCTCGATGCCGACGGCGCGCGCCGGGCGGGCCTGCTGCACGACCTCTGGCGCGAGGAGGGGTATGCGTGTATCCCTGAAGCCGAACGACGCGGATTGGCTCTACCGGATTGGGCGGATGGAAACCCCGTGATGCTTCACGGACCATTGGCCGGGGCCGAAGCGGCAGAGCGATTCGGGCTTGGGCCGGCGTGGTGCAACGCGATTGCAGTCCACACGACCGGACGCAATGGCATGACGGCGGAAGACCTCGTGATCTACCTCGCCGACCACGCCTGCGCCGGACGGAAAGGCCCAAACGTCGCCGCCTTGCGCGAGCTTGCCTTCAAGGATCTCGAACTCGCAGCGTGCCAGATGATCGATGACCTCGTCCTGAACCTCGTCAGTGCCGGGGCGCTCCTCTGGCTCCCCTCTGCGGAAGCGCGCAACGATCTGCTGCTCCGTACACGGCTGTAACCGTAGCCCCGTTCCGTCGCTTGGGGGTCTGGGTTGGACGTGCGGTCAATCGCGGGGAGTGAGGTGGGGCACCGTCAATTCACCCTCCAAAGCCTAGGCGAGACGGGTGGGGACCTCGGAGAGAGGTAGCGTTAGCTGGTCACGCGTCGATAGGTTGCGCACGGTGGCTGTTCCGGCTGACGCTTCGTCCTCCCCCACGATGACCGCGAACCGTGCGTGCAGCTTTGTGGCGCCCTCAAGCTGCCGACCGAGCGGTCTATCCGGTTCTGTGCCGACGGCAACAGTTCGCCCAGCCGCACGAATGGCAGCTGCTACTTTGCCTGCCCAATGCAGGGTTGAGGTACTCATCGGGATGACGACGGCGTCTGGCGATGCGTGGACATGATCGAGACCGCCGATGGATGCAAGGGCATCTGAGACACGCTCGAGGCCGAACGAGAACCCGACCGCCGGGACGTCGCGTCCGGTGAACCGCCCGATAAGTTGGTCGTAGCGGCCACCACCACCGAGGCTGCCAGAAGCGTAGTCGGGTGACACCACCTCGAGAATGGTGCTGGTGTAGTAGTCGAGGCCCCGGGCGAGGGTTGGGTCGTACACGAGGGATCCAGGGTCGATACCGAGGTCGTGCGCCGCGGCGATCACCTGCTTCAACCGGGGTGGTGGAGGCGCATCCTGCAGCCGCCCAAGCAGTTCACGTGCGTCGGCTTCGTCGTGGCCGGAGCGGGCGAGCTCGTTGATCACACCGACCTCGCCGATCTTGGAAAGCTTGTCAATCGTGATGATGTCACCCTTGGACAGTCCCAACTCGTCAAAGGTCGTGCGGTCGTTCACCACGACACGGACCCGCTCAAATCCAATCGCCTGGAAGCCAGCGGCAGCAATGCAGAGGGTCTCGGCGTCCGCGATCACTCCCGGCGACCCGGCAACATCGACGTCACACTGGGTGAACTCGCGTTCGCGCCCGCGTCCGGTGTTCTCCCCGCGCCAGACCCTCTGGAACTGGTAGCGTCGGAACGGCCGGGGGAGGTCGCGGTACTGGGCGATGACGCGCGCGAACGGGACGGTCTGGTCGTAGCGCAGGGCGACGTCGCGCCCGCCCATGTCCGGGAATCGGTAAATGAGCTTTTCGGCCTCGGCGCCATACCTGCCGAGCAGGACGTCGGCATACTCAACGGCGGGCGTCTCCAGGGGCATGTACCCCCATCCCGAGAAGACTTTCCGGAGCGTCGCCATGATCCACTCGCGCCGGGCGGCTGACTCAGGAAGGTGGTCGCTGAAGCCCTTGAGCGTCCGAGCCTCGATCCGCGGTTCTCGCGATGGCTCGCTGGCATGCGTGGTGGGAGCGGTCGGCTCCACTGCAGGCCCGCTCGCTGATCCGGCCGTCATTGTCGATGCTCCTGCACCCGTGCGATTGGATGCGCCCCTAGTATCCGGCAGGACTGGCAGGCGCGTCGCCTCGCCGGATGATCCCGGCAAGCCATCCGCTCTGCGTGTGTCTGCCAGATTAGTTGGCGTTACGGCACCTGGCACCTCGCTCGAGTCACGGGGCTTGGCCACCGGCTTCACCTCACCCGCACAGGTCGGCGCATGCGCCTGATCATCGTCGAAAGCCCAAAGAAGGCGCGCACACTGGCGGCATTCGCCGGACCGGGCTACCGCGTGGTTGCCACGATGGGCCACGTACGCGACCTTCCCACAAAGGGCCTTGGGCTTGAGATCGGTGCCCGTATCGAACCGCAGTACGAGGTGATAGCTCGCGCCAAGCGAACGGTTTCCGACATCCGGGCGGCGGCGCGCGGAGCGGAAGCAATCCTGCTTGCGACTGACCCAGACAGGGAAGGAGAGGCAATCGCGTGGCACCTCGCCGAGGCTGCGGGCCTACCGGCGGGCCGGACCTCCCGGATCTCGTTCCATGAGATTAGTGATCGCGCCTTGCGCATCGCGCTCGCCCAGCCGCGCCCAATCGACGGCGCCCTCGTTGACGCACAACAGGCGCGACGCATCCTTGACCGCCTTGTTGGTTACGGGCTGAGTCCGTTGATCTGGCGCGCTATCCAGCGCGGAACGAGCGGCGGGCGCGTGCAGAGTGTGGCCTTGCGGATCATCGTCGATCGGGAGCGCGAAGTGCGCGCGTTCGTGCCTGAGGAATTCTGGACGGTCGATGTGACGCTATCGACCGTCGCGAGAGTCACGAATGAGGTCGAGGAGCGGTTTGTCGCGAGGCTTGTCCAGGTCGGCGCGGACCCGGCGAGGCTGGTGTCGGAGCTGGAAGCGCTCGCCGTAGTTGGCGCGCTTCGCGACGCCGTCTATCGGGTCGTTGAGGTGGCCACGGATGCATCCGAGCGACCGCCCCCGCCCCCGTTCACGACGAGCACGCTTCAGCAAGCCGCGTCCTCCAGGCTCCGTCTCCCTGCCAAGCGGACGATGCAGGTTGCGCAATCGCTGTATGAAGCCGGGCTGATCACCTACATGAGGACAGACAGCGTTGCTGTCGCGCCGGATGCCGTGCAATCGGTGCGAGGGGTAATCGCGTCGGACTTTGGTCCGGGCGCGCTTCCCGCCTCCCCCCGGCAGTTCCGCACTCGGGCAAAGAATGCACAGGAGGCCCACGAGGCGATCCGCCCCGTCGACCCGACGCGTCGCCCGGGAATGGTTGGCACGCTGGCCCGAGGGGACGAGGGGCGCCTGTACGCGTTGATCTGGTCCCGCATGGTGGCGAGCCAGATGATGCCCGCGCGTATGCGAACTCATCGCGCCGCGATTGAGGCATTCGCCGCAAGGCAGGCCACAGACGCCCCGCCTGGCGCGCCAGAGATTTACCTGCTTGAGGCGCGCGCGACCACGGTTGTCTCCCCGGGGTGGTTGGCGGCGTACGGCGACGGCATGGATGAAGCCCGAACGCCCGCAATTGCCCGGCGAAACGGGGGAGGTGAAGGAAGTGAAGGGACTGGCGACGACCCTCACCCGGCAAACGTGTCGCTGCCGGAACTAACGACCGGCGATGTGCTTGCGCTTGAGACGGTGGACCCGACGCAACGGTTCACTCGTCCGCCATCGCGTTTCAGCGAGGCTACACTCGTGCGCGCCCTTGAAGCTGCCGGTGTAGGGCGTCCCTCAACGTACGCGACGATCATCTCGACGATTGAGGAGCGAGGATACGTTGGGCAGTCGAACCGCGCCTTCGTGCCGACAACCCTCGGCTTTGCGGTCAACGACTACCTCGCGCGTCGCTTCCCGGACGTTGTTGACGTGCAGTTCACGGCGCGGATGGAAGATCAGCTCGACGACGTGGCGGCGGGTACCCTCGATTGGCAGGCGATGCTCTGCGAGTTTCAGAAGGAGTTCTCAGGGGCGATTACCCGGGCGGGCGCTTCGTTGGGCGCCGATAGGCTAGATGTCGCGCGGTCAGTGGCGGCGGCGACGATTGAAGCGCCGGGGGACCTCGGAGTTGGCGCGAAGGCCGCGCCCACGACGCGTCGCCGGATGAGGGCGTCGGCACCGTCTGCGGGCGATGCAGGGTTACCTGACGTGCCCGGTGAGCCTGTGCGCCCAATCGGGGCACCAGAGGCCTGCCCGGCGTGCGGCAAGGTGATGGTGGAGCGCCGAAGCACATATGGTGAGTTCTGGGCCTGCAGCGGCTACCCGAAGTGCCGCACGGTTCACCGTGACGGCATCACTGGTTCCAGCTCATCAGGGCCCGCGCCTTTGCCTACCCGGACGGGCCGTCGCGCGTCTCCCGCAATGCGACGGGCAAGGGAGACGGAATCCCCACTCCCTACCACGCCCGCGCTGGAGAGGGAAGGAGGAGAGGCACCGCCGCCGGCGTGCCCCAGATGCAGCAAGCCTATGATCGCTCGCCGGAGCCAGTTCGGCGAGTTCTGGGGGTGCAGTGGGTACCCCGCGTGCCGGCAGATCGTTCGGCCAGACGGGGAAGGTCCGCCGAATTCGGCACGGCCTCGACGCTCGCCCGTTCGGGGACGAGACGCTGCGCCAGACCCGATGACTGCGCGCGTCGTTCGTGGGCGGGGGATCTATCGTCGCCCGGGATCGACCGCGCCACCGACGGCGTAGACCTAGGTTGGGCGGTGCGATGGGCGAGAAGCCCCCTACTCCTCCCCTTACCCCGCCCCCCCTCGCAGGCGTCGATGGAGCAAGCGGTGGCGAAATCAGATCGGGAGAGGGGAGCGGGTCCTACGCCGGTACGCTTTCGTGTCGAGGATCCTGACGGCGGCAGGAGGGGCCATGTTCACCGTGGGAACCGCCGGGCATGTCGACCACGGCAAGTCGACGCTGATCGAGACGCTCACCGGGATCGATCCGGACCGCCTTCGGGAAGAGAAGGTGCGAGGGATGACGATCGACCTCGGCTTCGCTTGGCTTGCCCTGCCGGACGGGCGCGAGGTCAGCATTGTTGATGTCCCCGGCCACGAGCGGTTCATCAGGAACATGCTGGCCGGCGTCGGTGGCATCGACGTCGCCCTGCTTGTTGTCGCCGCCGATGAAGGGGTTATGCCCCAGACGCGTGAGCATCTCGATATCCTCGATGTGCTTGGCGTGCAACACGGTGTCGTGGCCCTCACGAAGTCCGACCTCGTCGATGACGAATGGCGCGACTTCGTCGCCGAGGAAGTTCGCGAGACCCTTCGGCCGACAAGCCTCGCCAGCGCAAGAGTCGTGCCAGTCTCTGCACTTGCGTCCCGTGGACTCGGCGACCTTGTCGCTGCCCTTTCAGACGTGCTGGATGCCGTCCCGGCAAAACGCGACATCGGCCATCCAAGGTTGCCGATCGATCGGGTGTTTACACTGACTGGTTTCGGCACCGTTGTAACTGGGACGCTCCGTGACGGGTCCGTTGCGGTTGGACAGGAGCTTGAAGTGGTCCCGGAGGGGCTACGCACCCGTGCACGCGGGATCCAGACGCACCGGACCCGCGTTGAGTTGGCGGTGCCCGGGCGACGCGTCGCGATCAACGTACCTGGCCTCGCGACGGACCAGCTCGGGCGCGGATCAGTGCTTGCTGGCCCCGGGACCGTCCGACCGACCCTTGCGGTAGATGTGCGCCTGCGCCTCCTGCCGGGCGTCGCGAAGCCACTCGTCCACGGCACATTGGTCGGTTTCCATGTGGGTACCGCCGAGACGGTGGCTCGCGCAATCGTGCTTGACGGTGACCGGCTCGAACCCGGCTCGACTGGGTGGGTGAGCCTGCGCCTCGCGCATCCGGTCGCGGTCGCAAGAGACGACGACTTCATCGTACGTGCGCTATCTCCGGCACAGACGCTCGGAGGCGGACGGATTATCGACCCGCATCCTCCCGTGCGCCGTCGCCGTGGCCCTGCGGTCATCTCGGCTCTGGAGGCGGCCACCACGGGTTCGCCTGAGGACGTGCTTACCGGCGCCTTCGCGAGGCTCGAACCGTGTTCCGCAGGGGAGGCGATCCAGGCTTCGGGGCTCGACCCTGAACGTGCGCGAGGGATGGTCGATGCGCTCCTCGCGGAGGGCGCCATCGTCCCAGTCGGGGGGCTCCACTTCACGGTCGCGGGATGGGAGGGCGTCTCGGCGCGAATCGCTTCAACCTTGCGGGCCTATCACGACTTGTACCCAATCCGCATGACCATGCCGAAGGAAGAGTTGCGTGGCAGAGCGAGGGTGGTCGCGCGCCGAACCACTACGGCGACGGGTTCGGAGACCAGGTTGTTCAGCGCGGTCGTATCGCGGATGGCGACGGAGGGAATAGTTGTCGATCACGGCGCCGGCGTCAGGCTCGCCTCGCACGAGGTAAAGCTCGTGGGGGCGGTACGAACCGCCGCGGATGACTTGGTTGGCGCGCTGCGCGCGGCCCGGTTTTCCCCGCCCACCATTTCCGAGTTCCGCGCATCGCGACCGCCCGGCGCCGTACCGGTCGACGACGATCTGCTGTCAGCGCTGGTGCAGGAAGGGGATGTCGTGCGGGTGGGGGACGACCACGCCTTCACACTCGAGGCACACGATGAGATGGCCCGAAGGGTTGTATCCCACTTGGACAAACGCGGGTCGATCACGGTCGCGGAGGCACGTGACGTAATCGGGACCAGCCGAAAGTACGTTCTCCCGCTCCTTGAGTATCTTGACCGCGAGCGGTACACGCGCCGGAATGGCGACGTTCGTCACCTCGGGACGCGAGCGGTGCCGCCGGCGTGGCGACGTGCGCCGCAGGACGCGGCTCCGGCCCATGACGGGGCGACAATCGATGCCCCACAATGAGCCGATGGCGACGGTGACGTGGCCGGGTCCAAGTCTCAGGGCCCGTCAGGTGGTTGGGCAACGATCCCTCGCGGTTGGACGGCGCGTGGCTTCCAAGCTATCGGGAGGGAACGAGCTTGGCGACTGAGCCAGCAGTGTTGCGCCGCCGCGCATCGGCTGCTTCAGTGCCGAGCGTGACTAATGGGCCAACGATTGCCGTTGGTGGCATGGCGTCGGCTCGCGCTCCGTGGGAAGGACTTGGGGAGGCACCAGCCCCGCGACGACGTCGTTCCGCGCCCGTACCGGTCCCGCCCACGCGTCGGGCGACCGCGTTCGCATCGGTCATAGCTGGCGTGTGGGTTCGCATCTCCCGATTGTTGCGCCCCACGCCGTCAGCGGAGGCCGGGGTCGATCCGAGTGAGTGGGTACCGACTTCACCCTCCCGCTTGGAGACGGCGCGCTCGTTTCTTCCATCACGAGGGCTGGTGGTGTCGATGCTGGTCGCTGTCACCGCTTGGTCGGGCGCGGCCACGTGCCTCCAGACGATGGACCCTCGTGCCCCGTACGCCTTGATGGCACTTCTTGGCAGCGTGGCAGTCGGGATTGCCGCCACCCTCGCGCCTCCCCTACGCCTGCTTGCCACACAGTACGGTCGGACGCGGGCGTTCCGGCGTGCGGCATGGTGGCACGGCAGTCGCCAGGGCGCACTCGCCGGCATGGCGGTCGCAGTGAACGGCTTCTTGCTGGCGTTCCGGCAGTGGGCGCCGGTCGGCGGGATCGCCGTCGCGCTCGGAGCCCTTGTGATTGAGGGCCTCATCTTGAGCGTGCTGCTGTCGGCGCGGGGCCGCGCTGATCCGCGCTTACGGTGAACGCCCGTTGACGGACAGGGAGCGTCCGTGCGCGCCGCAGCTGTAGTCGCGGTGGGTGGGCCCCCCCACCTGACCGTCGATAGCGCGCCCACCCAGCCTAGAGCCCCTTCGCCTGTTGCGATGGGAGAGTGGGTGACGCGGTACCGGGCGTCCCCGACCGCATTCCCCGAAACGTCTCGGGTGAGGAGAGGCGGAGAGTTACCACACCCCGTGATCCGCTCCTGTCGCGGCGGGAGCGCGAAGTCGGGCCTACCGCGGTCAGTACCGAACGGGGCGCTACGCTTGGACCATCGATGGACGACGAGACACAGCCGCTCGGTCGGGACGATTTTGATCGCTTCGCCCGCCACTACGACGACGAACATGCGTCGTACACCGACGACCTTCCCATGTGGGAGGGCTTCGCCTACCGATCATCTGAGGCTCCCATCCTTGAGCTTGCGTGCGGCACGGGAAGGGTCCTCTTTTCCGTGGCGCGCCTTGGGCTCGATATCACTGGCATTGACCTATCGCCCGCGATGCTCGACATCACTCGGGCGAAGGCAGCGGCGTCGAAACTGTCTGGCAGGGTGACCGTCGAGGAAGGGGACATGCGCGCCTTCTCACTCGGACGACAGTTTGGCATGGCGTTTATTGCGCTCAACTCCCTCATGCACCTTGAGTCACGCGCGGAACAACGCCGGGCGTTCGCGTCGGTCCGGCGCCACCTGACCGCGGGAGGGCGGTTCATCATCGACGTGTTCAACCCGGAGGAGGCACTGCCCGATC
>CAILQO010000192.1 GCA_903836285.1 uncultured Chloroflexota bacterium | reverse complement strand
CGACCCGCCCGTCCTCCAGTGTGACGACCCAGCCGGCCGCGCCGATCCGGAACTGGACACCATCGTCCCTCGGGACCCGAACCTGCCCTACGACATGAAGGTGGTACTGCGCCACGTGTTCGACAATCGGTCGCTGCTGGAGGTGCAGCCCCTTTTCGCCCCAAACATCATCACGGCGTTTGCGCGCCTTGGTGGTCGCCCTGTTGGCATCGTCGCCCAGCAACCGACCTCACTCGCCGGAGTACTTGACATCGATGCCAGCATCAAGGCCGCGCGCTTTGTCCGCTTCTGCGACTGCTTCAACCTCCCGATCGTCACGTTTGTGGATGTCCCGGGCTTCCTGCCCGGTGTGACTCAGGAACACGGCGGGATCATCCGGCACGGCGCCAAGCTCCTCTATGCCTACTGCGAGGCGACCGTCCCGAAGCTCACCGTAATCACCCGGAAGGCTTACGGCGGCGCCTACGACGTGATGTCGTCCAAGCACATCCGCGGCGACCTGAACTTCGCGTGGCCATGGGCCGAGATTGCGGTGATGGGCGCGGAAGGCGCCGTCCCCCTGATCTTTCGCGACCAGATTGCCGGGGCGGCCGACGGCGAAGCTGAGCGTGCGCGCCTCGTTGCCGAGTACCGCGCCCGATTTGCCAACCCCTACGCGGCGGCGGCGCGGGGATACGTCGACGACGTAATCGAACCGCACGAGACCCGTCGTAAGCTCATCGCCGGGCTGCAGATCCTGCGCCACAAGCGCGCACGCAACCCGGCGCGCAAGCATGGGAACATCCCGCTCTAGCAGCATGATTCGACCCGTTTCGGCACGCACGCGTGCGTCCCGGCACGCATGCGCGAGCCACACTCCGACAGGCCCTGGACGGGTGCTCCTGGGGTCGCCGTCGGCCCCCTAGGGGTCCGTTGAACGCCCAGCCGCGACGCAACCCTTGCCGAAACAGACCAGGAGGACCATCCGCCATGTTCCGACGCGTCCTCGTGGCCAACCGCGGCGAAATCGCCGTGCGCGTCATTCGGGCCATCCACGAACTGGGCGCCGAGGCGGTCGCTGTCTATTCCGATGCCGATCGTGGCGCCCGCCATGTTCGCATGGCCGAGCATGCGGTCCGCCTCGGACCCCCGCCGGCCGCGGAGAGTTACCTCGACGCCGCGAGAATCCTCGACGCGGCCCGAGCGACCGGGGCCGAAGCGATCCATCCCGGTTACGGGTTTCTGTCTGAACGCGGAGCGTTCGCTCGAGCCTGTGCCGGCGCGGGCATCGTGTTTGTCGGACCTTCGCCGAACACACTCGATGTCACAGGTGACAAGGTCGCCGCCCGCGCCCTCGCCATGGAGGCCGGCGCGCGCCTCGTCCCTGGAACGCCCGGGCCGGTCGAAACCGAAGCGGCGGCGATCACCGCTGCCTCCCGCATCGGTTACCCACTCCTGATCAAGGCGGCTGCCGGCGGCGGGGGCAAGGGGATGCAGGTCGTGCGCGACCCGGACGGGTTCGCCGAAGCACTCGCGAGTGCCCAACGCATCGCCCTCGCCGCCTTCGGTGATGGCTCGGTCTATCTCGAACGCCTCGTCGAACGCCCGCGCCACGTCGAGGTCCAAATCTTCGGCGATGGCCATGGGGACGTGGTGGCCATCGGCGACCGCGACTGCAGCATCCAACGGCGCTACCAAAAGGTGATTGAAGAAGCCCCTGCTCCCGGCCTCGACCCGGAGGTGCGTGCGCGACTGCACACCGACGCGGCGGCCATCGGCCGCGCCGCAGGGTACGCCGGTGCCGGCACCGTTGAGTTCCTCTACGATCCTGTCGCACGCGACGTGTACTTCCTTGAGGTCAACGCGCGCCTGCAGGTCGAGCACCCCGTCACGGAGATGGTCACTGGCGTCGACCTCGTCCACGCCCAGTTGCGCCTCGCCGCGGGCACTCCGATGCGCGAGGCGCTCACCCTCGCCGGGTGGACACCCGTGACGCCGGGGCACGAGCCGCCACTCGTGGCCATTGAGGCACGCATCTGCGCCGAGGATCCAGACGCCGGTTGGGCACCGTCGGCCGGAAGATTGGGGGTGGTTCGGGAGCCGTCCGGCCCGTGGGTGCGCGTCGATAGCGCGTGCGAACCGGGCCTGGAAGTGGGCATCGATTACGACAGCCTGTTGGCGAAGGTCGTCGCGTGGGGACCAACTCGGCCGGTCGCACTTGCGCGATTGCGTCGAGCCCTCGATGAACACGTCGTGACCGGTGTGGCCACGACCCTGCCGCTGCACCGGTGGATCGTGCGCCACCCCGAGTTCGAAGCCGGGGAGGTCTCCACGTCGTTCCTCGCCGACCACTGGCGCGGGGACACGGACCATGAAGTCGACCCGGCGGTTGCATCAGCGGCCATTGCCGTTGTGCGCGCCGCGCGCGAAAACGCTCTCGCCAACCGAGTTCCTCTGCCATCCGGCATCGGAGCCGACGTGACACCTTGGCTCGTAACCGCGCGACGCGAGGCCGCCCGTGCCGTCTAGGCCAGTGCCTCGAACGTCCCAAGTACGGAGCCTTCCCTAATGAACCTGGCTTCTGGAACCCCACCCAGCGGTGATACCGTCGTCATTGATGGGTTCGCCCACCCTGTCCTCGGTGTTGACGTAGCCGCCAAACCGGTTGCCCCAGGTGTGTGGAGCGCGATGGTCGGCACCCGGTCGGTTGAGGTCATTCTTGACCCACGAACGGCTGACGCCTTGGCCGACGGTGAGGAAGTCGAGATCCACGTTGACGGCGACGTCTGCCGCCTGCGCTTCGACGACGCCCGCCGACGAGCCGCGTCCGAAGCCACAACCCGGGCCCCGGGGCGACACCACGCGGTCGACGTCGTCGCCCCGATGCCCGGGCGGATCATCTCTGTCAAGGTCTCCGTAGGCGACACGGTCGCGCGCGGCGACACCGTGGCAGTCATCGAGGCCATGAAAATGGAGAGCATGATCATCGCACCGCACTCCGGTGAGGTGGTCGCGGTTCATGTCACCCCAGACGCGGTCGTCGCTACCCGGCAGGCGCTGCTACGTATCGACGGGTAAGTTCAGTCACGGGAGTGCCGGTATCCACCGGGCCACCGCCGTAGCCGAAGGCCGTGTCGCGCAGCGTGCCAGGGGCACCCAGCCCTTGCGGCCCGAGGTTCATCCGGCAGAGAGCCGGTACGGCCCTGCACGGATGAACGTGTACGTACGCGGCGACAATGTCACCATGCGGGTGGACGGAAATCCCGGGCAGGCATCGGACGACCCGCAGTGGCGGAGGTCGTGGACCGCTGACCGTCTTGTCAATTCCTCCGGCGTCCTGCTTGCGTTCGGCGGGGCAGCCTTCGGGCTGGGCACCCTCATGCACCCATCTGGCACGCACCCGCCGGTTGTCGCCGACCTTGTCGACCCGTCGTACGCGTTCTGGCACGTCGTCGCCGCGATTGGCCTCGCCGCCATCGGCGCAGCACTTTCGGGGGTGATCGCCTTCCAGGTCCGGGCAAGCGGGTCTGCCACGACGACCGACGTCATTGGGTACGTGCTCGCCGCGACCGGCGCGTTCGCGCATGCCGGCCTCAATTACAGCGACGGCCTGACGCTTGGCGCCATCGCCGCAGTGATACCCAAGGTGTTCGACCTCAACGGGGAGTTGTTCGGTGCACCACAGCTTGCCGGGGTGTCCGCGTTTGCCTCGACGACGTTTTCACTCGGCCTCGTCGCGCTCGGTGGTGCCGGTGTCCTGCGAGCTGCCCTGCCCCGTAGCGCCTTCGTTGCGCTCATGATTGGCGGGTTGCTATACGGCGTGCCCGTGCAACCGGCGTCGCCCCTGCCGTGGTGGATCGTTGAGGCCGGCGCGCTTGCCATCGGCTCCGCCGCGATCTTGCTCGGCCGAAGGATCTGGCAGGGCGGCCCCCGGCCATCCCGATTGCCTCCACTGCCGCGTGAACAGTCGACACCTAAAGGAGATGAGGCACAGCCGTCCTGACCCCCGCCTGACGAAACGCGCCATCCGGAATAACTCGGCGTGCATCGCCAGACCCCGCAACCTTGGGCGGTCTGTTCCGTCATGTACGGCGGACACGCATCCCGAAGAGCCGACCACTTAGGCGCGGCCGCCGATAGCGGTCGCTTCGGTTGATCGATTGGCAGGGCAAGAAGGACGCACGATCATGATCACGCGACAGGG
>CAILQO010000191.1 GCA_903836285.1 uncultured Chloroflexota bacterium | reverse complement strand
GAGGTCCGGATTGGACGGGTCGAGTCCGTCCGCGGCCGTCGCTGAGCCGACTGGCGAACCGCCGGCCGTCGCGCGGCGGGCGACGCGCCTGAAGACCGAGGGCGCGTGAGGGGCGTGGCGGTGAGTTCGATCGTTCGGCATTGACGAAGCGTACCCGTGGAACTGCAAGTCACCTCCTCGCCACGGGGCATACACTCCCGCCATGGCAAGCGCCGGCACGGACGCCTTTGGGCGACTTGCACCGGGGGGTTCCGGTCGTGAACGCATGCGCCGTGCGGTCGCAATCGGTACCGCAGCAGTTGCGCTTGCCGCGGTCGGCGCGGGTATCGGGATCGCCATGCGCCCCCCCGTCGTGCGTGGCCACGTCGTGGACGTCGTCGCTCGGGATATCGGCCATGCCGCGTCAGTGACCATCCGTGATCTTGACGGCGTCACCCACGTGCTTGACGTTGACCCGTCGGTCGACATGACCCCAGGCCACCTGCGCGAGCACATGATGTTCGGCGAACCGGTCACCGTCACGCTTTCGACGGCACGCGATCGCGGGGCACGATCGATCGTGGTTCGCATCGTTGACGGGGTGGAGTAGCGCGCTGACCGCCTGTGGCCATCATGAACGCGATCGGTGCGATTATCAGAGCGGCGCGGGCGCGTCGAGATAAAACGCCCGCCAGGCTGCAACCAGCGAGGTCGCCTCTCGCCTCTCTGGCACTCCGCGCACACTGGCGGTGGCTACCCCATTCGGCCCCCACGCCCCTGCGCGACGCCGCGGCCTCGTCGGCACGCGACCTCGTGATGCGCGTGCTGAAGACCCAGGCTGCACTTGAGCCGGTGCAACGTGCCGTCGCGGATGGGACCGCCGGTCACACCACCATCTGGATCAAGGGCAGCCGAGCCGCAGACCTCGCGCACATCGCTGGAGGGCCAGCAGTCGTCCGATAGGGGGGCGCCGATGGTGCGGGGGAGCTGCTCCGGGCGACGCGCGCTTCCCACCGGCGGTCGCGCGCGCTCTTCGGGTTGCGGCCAGGTCGCTCGCCGTCGACCGGGGGCGCCGTCGGTTCATCCTTGAGTAGCGCCTTCACCATCAACGGAGCGTTCACGTCGCGCCCGAAGGGCGTCGGCGCCATATGCTTGAGCCATGGCAACGCCCAACCATTCGGCTGTCACCCTCTCGTGGCACATCCCGGCCCTCATTGAAAGACCAGCCGTCGGTACGAGCTGTTGCGCAACGACTGCAGAGGCGCTCCTGTCCTCGGAGCTCTTTCTGCTGCCGGGTGTGCTCGACTTGGCCGTCGACGCTGCCCGGGGGCGCCTCGACATCGTCACCGACCCTGCACGGATCGACTCCGGCGCGATCTCCTTGGCGCTCGAGGAGATCGGCTACCCGCCCGATTTTGGACCGCACGCACACGCGCCCGCGACGACGTCGTGACGCCGGAGTTCGTCGCTGCCCTTCACCCGGACGACCCGGCGGCGCGCGCCATCGCGTTCGGGCTCGTTGTTTCTGATCTGGCAGCGGCGCGAGGTTGGCTGCCTGCCCCGGCGCGTCCCGACGCCGATATTGGTCAAGTTCTTGATATACTTGACTGTCAAAACCCCTTGCTGCAAGTCGGGCCGGTCCTCGCGAGCTACGATTCGGGGATCGTCGATCGACGCGCCGTCGACGAGTTTGCGGCATGGGTTCGTGCCCAACGGCTTGAGCGGGAACCCCCACTGGTCGCGTTTGAGCTGGCAATGCTGGCCCTTGGGGCCGAGCTTCCTGGAGTGGTTCTGAGGAGCCTGCGTGAGGCCGACCTCGCT
Organism: uncultured Chloroflexota bacterium; assembly: GCA_903836285.1. Classification (GTDB taxonomy): domain Bacteria; phylum Chloroflexota; class UBA11872; order UBA12225; family UBA12225; genus CAILQO01. Next base: position 4,944 of record CAILQO010000191.1, on the reverse strand, counting down.
GCGGACTCAACCACATTCGAGACGCCCGACGGGGGTGGGTACGCCACCACCTTCCTTGCCACGTATCACCCGGGTTGGCGCGGTCGTGCGCTAATCGGTGCATCTACGGCGACCGCCCAACGTCTCGGGGCACTTGCATCCGCCCTTCGGTCGGACACGCTTTCCCCGACCGGCGACGTTGTCCGCATGGTCGAGCAAGAAACACACCCGGCGCTGCCGACGATAGACCTTCTGCTGATTTACAACCCGCCAACATGGTTCGGCAACCCGGCTGACGTGCGTCGCCGCGTGCCCGCCCGACACGCAATCCTCGCGTAGTCGATGCACCTGTGCGGTACGCTGGTCCAGCAATGGTGGAGACCACTGACGCGCGCAGCGACGCGCCGCCAACGTTCTCGGTCGTCGCTCCGGTCTGGAACGAGGTCGCCACCATCCCGCACTTCTATGCCAGATGCAAGCAAGTACTTGACACTCTGGGAGGGACGTGGGAGATCGTCCTGGTCGACGACGGGAGCCGGGACGGGTCCGGGGACGCGATGCGCCGCCTGTGCGAGGCCGACCCGCGCGTGCGCGCACTGGTCTTCTCCCGAAACTTCGGCCACCAGATTGCGATCACGGCCGGACTGGACCATGCCCGCGGCGACGCTGTCGTCGTCATCGATTCGGACTTGCAGGACCCACCGGAAGTCATCGCGGAGATGGTCGGGCGGTGGCGCGATGGCTACCAAGTCGTTTACGCCCCACCTATCGCGCGTGATGGCGAGACGTGGTTCAAGCGGGTGACCGCTGCCGCGTTCTACCGCCTGATCCGTCGAATCGCGAGTGTGGACATCCCCTTGGACACCGGCGATTTCCGCCTGATGGATCGCGTGGCCGCCGACGCCCTCCGGTCGATGCGGGAACACCACCGGTTTGTGCGAGGCATGGCGGCTTGGATCGGGTATCGCACCACCGCCGTGATGTACTCGCGCGCCGCGCGCCACGCGGGCGAGACCAAGTACCCCTTCCGCAAGATGGCGCGGCTCGCGATCGACGGCATCACGAACTTCTCGTACCTGCCGCTCCAACTCGCCACCTACGCGGGCTTCCTTGTCGCCGGGTTGAGCCTCCTTGGCATCCTGGCCGCCATCGTGGTTCGCGTCTTCCTCGGTCACGAGTTGACCGGACAAGCCACGACGCTTGTGAGCGTCCTCTTCCTCGGAGGCATCCAGCTCATTTTCCTCGGAGTGATTGGCGAGTACCTCGGTCGCATCTACGATGAGGTCAAGGCGCGTCCATTGTACTTGCTTGACCGCTCGTATAACCTCGACGCGCCAACCGTGGCCGGCATGAAGCGCACCGGCAACAGTGGTGGCTAGTCGCGCGCGCGTGCTTCGGGCTGGTCCGATTACGGCGGCGGCCGTAATCGCCGCGGTCGCGGGAGCAGTGCGGTACGCCGCCACGCGCGACACGCCCGTGTATGCCAACCTACCAGGGAGCCCCGTGCGCGGCGCGGGCGTGCCGTCTCGCGGGATCTGGCGCATGGTCACTGGCGCGACCGAAGGCCCCGCCCCGCCCCGGCGCGACCGCCATGTGCTCGCGCGACCGGAGGCGCTCGACGCGTTGCAGTCCTCGGACGACCGCGTCACATGGCTTGGCCACGCCGGCTTCGCGATCCGGCTGTCCGGGATTGACCTGCTCGTCGACCCGTTCCTCGACGAGTACGCCTCCCCGGTGTGGGGGGTCGGCCCCCGCCGGATGGACCCGTCACCGATACGTGCGACCGACGTCGGCTTCCCACGTGTCGTGCTGCTGTCGCACAATCACTACGATCACTTGGACCGACGCACCCTCTTCGCCTTGCCAGGGCGCACGGCGGCGACGGCAATCGTGCCGGAAGGCCTCGGCCCGTACGCCCGCGACATCGGTTTTGCGCGCGCCACCGAACTTCCTTGGGGCGCCTCCGTCGAGATTGGCCCAGTGACCGTGACGTCGATCCCCGCCGTGCACTTCTCTGGACGGGGCCTGCTTGACCGTAACCGAACGCACTGGAACGGCTACCTGATGGCGACCCGACGCCGGCGCGTCTACTTTGCCGGCGACACCGCATACTCGCCAGCGCTGGGCGCGGCGGCCTCGGCGGCGGGCGGTTGCGATATCGCTCTGGTGCCGATTGGTGCGTACATGCCCGCGGAGATCATGGCGCCGGTCCACTCTACCCCTGAGGAGGCGGTCCAGATCGGTCGTGACGCCCGGGCGTCCCGCGTTTTCGCGATGCACTGGGGCACCATCCCGCTCTCAACCGAGCCGGCCTTCGAGCCCCCGTTGCGATTCGCCGCCGCCGCAACCCGGGCCGGCTACCGAAACGACGAGATCATGATCCCGCCGATCGGTGCAACCACGTTTCTTGACGGGTGAGCCGCGAATTCCGTCTGGTTACTGCCAACCCGGAAGCGGGTTGACGTTCAGCAGTCCTTGCTTGACTGCCCAGTAGATCGTGTACTCAATTCGTTCCTCGTCACCGGCGGCCAAGGCTGCGCGCGCGTGCCCGAGTGGTGTCGGCGTGAGGCACGCCCGGCACAACGCACGGACGAGATCCGGGTAGAGGATCTGCTCCATCTCCGGCGTGAGGTAGACCGGCAGCGTCTCTCCGAGGCCCTTGCGCCCGTATTCAGAGGTGACAAGGGTGTCGCCCTCGTGCAGCGCCCGCGTACCGAAGCTCCCGAACAGGTCCCAAAGCGATCCGGTCGATGCCACGGTCGGCACGAGGTCATCGAGTGAACCTCCATCGGTGGCGGCGGCCTCTCCGCCTGCCCCGATCGTCTCGCGCATCGTCAGGACCGCCCGCAGCGCCCCAGCAATCACGTGGGTGTCGTACTGCGCCACCGCCCGATCCCTGGCACCAGCGGCGAGGCGCCCCCGGTACCAGTCGTCAGTGGCAAGCAGGATCATGGCGTCGGCGAGGCGCCCGACATCGATCGCCACCGACTGGGCGACCATCAGGTGCATGAGCGAGTTGTCGACAAGATGGCGGGGGGCAATGATGTTTCCCAACCGGGGAACGTAGGTTGGGATGCGCACGCCCGTCTCGCCGTGGACGATCGTCTCCTTGTACCCGTTCCAGTCCGAGGCGATCACCGGTGTGCCGCACGCCATCGCCTCGATCGCCGTCAGGCCGAACGTCTCCTGTGGGCTGTCGCTTGGCGCCAAGAACATGTCAGCAGCCCGGTACAGGTGGCGTTTCTGCTCGTCAGTCACGTCCGTCAAGATCGACACGCACTCTTGCAAGCCCCGCGTCGCGACCAGCAGGCGCACCCACTCGGCATATGCGCCGTGCGTGTTCGCTCCGGCGAGGATCAACCGCCACTGTGGCCCAATCCGGTCGCGGGCCCGGACGAACGCCTCGATGACTGGCCCCAAGTCGAACTTGTCAACCACCGCGAAGCGCCCGAGGCTCAGGACGTGTCGTTCGGACGGATCCAGCCCGGTGGCGAGGCAGGAGGCCACTCGGTCGCCGGGCGCGAACCACGCGGTATCGATCCCATACGGCACCGCCGTCATGTCCGCCACGAGCGGCACCGGCACCCGGTACTTGTTCCGCAAGTGCCCGACAAGCGTCAAGACTGCAGTGAACCCCGTCTCGCTGGTGCAGTTCAGCAGGTCGTCTTCCCGCAACGGTGCGATCAGGTTCTGGAGGATCGCCCCCTCGGTGTCGGGATAGCTAATCGTGTAGACCATCGACACGATCCGGAACCGTGCCTGGACCCGCTCGCGCAAGGTGGCCAGCGCGGCGACCTCCGTCGAGAATGTCGGCGCGAAGACGACGTCGTACTCGTCCGCCGCGACATGGCGATGCAAGTGAATTGCCTGGCGGACCCGAACCACTCGCCCGGCCAGCCACGGTTGCGACGCGACCATCGCCTCGTATGGCAGCTGTTGCCCAACCGTTGGCGCGTAGATATCGATTTCGTCGAACAACCCCGTCTCGACCACACAACGGAGCATGTATCCGCTGCCAAAGACGGCACCCCGCATCTCAGCCTTGGCGACCGTGCCAACGACCATCGGCAGCACGGCCAGTCGTCGGGGTCGCCGGTTCGTCGTGGGGACGGTCACGTCACGGGTCCTTGGCAGGGCTTCGCGTGCGGGTGCGCGACGCGATGGGAGAGGGTACGGTGCCGGATGAACCCGGCCGCCCCTGAAACCGCCAGCCCTTTTGCATTGTCCTGTACCGTGGGGGTCCTGTGCCGCCGGTATGCGCCCGGTCGGGTCGGGGACACCGGTCACAGGAACGGGCGCCATGGATCGCTTCACCCGCTGGACCCTCTTTGCCGTGGCGGTGACCGTGGCGGTTGCCATCTGGTCAGCGGTGCGCGCCGCTCCAATGTCCCCGCAACCGAGCGACGACTCGCCGGCGGCGATCGCCCGCGCGTGGATGGCTGCCCTTGCGGATGGTCGTGCCGAGGACGCCTGGGAGCTGCTGGCGCCGGACGCCCAATCGCGGGAGGCGCGTGAAGCATTCCTGCGACGTCACCCGGCGATCGTTCAGGCCGGGCCAGGCGCACCACGGTTCCGGGTTGATGACGTATCGATCACCGACAATGAGGCACGCGTCGCCGTGACCCGGTCGTACGGCGCCTCGTCGGACTTCCCGTTCTGGCGCACGACGGTAGCGTCAGATCGCGTCACCATCCGGCTCCGCCTGGTCGACGGTCGCTGGCGGGTCACCTCCGCCCCCGAGCTTCCCTAGGAACTGAGTGCCTTCCAGTGGGTGCAATACGCCGGGCATACATCTACGCAGTGGCCCTTGTTTCGCTCGGGGTGATGGCCGCGTCGGTCAACGACATCGTGGCATGGGTCGCGCATGGTGCGCTTGGTACCGGCGACCGTGGCGACCTCCCGCTCCTCTCGGTCGCCGGAGTCATCGTTCAGGTCCCGGTCTGGGTCGTTCACTGGGCGATCGCG
>CAILQO010000190.1 GCA_903836285.1 uncultured Chloroflexota bacterium | reverse complement strand
TCCTGCATACCAACTCGCACCCCGTGAACGTCACTGGCCGCGGTCGTTCGCGTGGCGTGCCTTGATTCCTGCGAGCAGCTTCGAGGTGGCACGATTGGTGAGCAGCGTGCTCGCGAATCAATACCTAATTACATGGGTGATCGTGGAAGACGGGTGTATTTACTATCGAGAAGCAGGGGTGAAGGTCAGCTTGCCGTCAATGTCGCGCCAGGACCCACCAGGGGTTGCGCTGCTGATATGGGCCGTGGCACCCGCGACCGTTATTGACGCGCCGGGAAGCGCACCGGATCTGGCCAATATCCGTGGAGCAGCCACGGGTGGGTGGTCCTCGTCGTCCAAGCAGCGGCCCCAACCGGCCTGCACCTTGGTGGGCGTGCCGTTCTCCGAACCGATCTCAACCGCTTCGACCCCGATGCGTCCCCGGGTAAGACCGCCGGTAATCCGGCCGGCGCCCCGGCCACCACCCACGGTCACGGACCCATCGGCCAAAATGGTGCTCAGGCGCGCCTCAGCGGCGATAACAATGTTGCCGCCTGCACGAATCGTCGCCCCTTCGACGAACCGCGCGGTGACGGACCCTTCAGCGTCCACCGTGCCGACCTCTTGCCCGATTATTCCGCCGCCAACAATGATGTTGCCTCCCGCCCGTACGGTCGCACCTTCAACGGCGCCCATCACGGCGATGTTCCCTGATGCCTCGACCACGAAGCCCGCCCCGATGGTTCCGGAAATCGTCAAGTCACCTTCAACTCGAACGTTTCCCGTGGAAAAGTCCACGTCACCTGCTACTGCCGTCAGCGGCGCGACGCACAACTTGTCCGTCACCCATGACGCCGAGCCGGTACCGACAGCAACAATAGTCAAGCCGTCGTCCGACACCCGAACACCCTTGCCCGCGAGTTTGTGAAGGTCTAGATCCTTCCCCGCCGTACCAGGGATCTTCTCCCCGAGAACTGAAATCCCAACGGTCGGTGGCACCGCGGGCACTTTCGTGGCGACAACGTCACCGGCCTTTGCTGGTACCCCAAAGGCCCTGACTTCGCGGTGGTCTGCTTGCTCGTCATCTGACCCGGCGCGCGAGACCCCTACCAAGTCTCGCGGGATGGCAAACGTCACGGTCGCATCCGTACCGTTGGCCGCCGCGGACCCATGTGCGACCGCGAAGGGCATAGGTGGCACCGCATCCCCGACCGCCGCAAGCGCGCTCTCATCGAGGCCCGCCACGACGCCTGCGTGGGCGAACGCGTCGATGACCGCCGCAGGCGATATCAAGCCGCCCTCCCATGGCACGAGCCACGCGTGCATGTGGTCTGCGGTAACCATGACGGTGAACGGATCGGAGTCAGGATTCTGTACCGACGACTTGTCGATAGGCATCGTGGCGACGACCCGCGAGCTTCCGTCTGGCGCTCGAAGGATCGCGTCAATCGCTTCGGAGTCCAAGGCTGCCAGCGGAAGCCCAGCGAGCAGCCGGTCGATGTCCGATCGAACGGCCGGACGTTGTCCCGGTGCTGGACGCGAGACGGAAAGAGATATGCGCCCGCGCTTGCATGAAAGTACCGCCGGGATTGAGCCGACAGCCTCCAGTGCGCCAATCGACGTGAGCGGGA
>CAILQO010000189.1 GCA_903836285.1 uncultured Chloroflexota bacterium | reverse complement strand
GCGTCGCTTCGGGGGGACGGCGGGAGGGTCGTGAATGAGTTGCTGATGCAGTTTCAGGCGGACATCCTCGGCGTGCCGGTGATCCGTCCGCGCGTGACCGAGACGACGGCACTAGGCGCGGCGTACGCCGCCGGGTTGGCGGTCGGGTACTGGCGCGACCTCGACGATTTGCGCGCCAACTGGGGGCAGGACCGGGCGTGGTCGCCGTCGATGGGTGATGACACGCGCGCGGCGCTCTTCGCCGGGTGGAAGAAGGCGGTGTCTCGGTCGTTCGACTGGGCATGACCGGCGAAGCGGCCGGTCGAGACGCTGTGGTGCGATTGCACGCCGACGAGATCGAGAGCGACGAGGCACTCGCGCGGCGCCTGATCGGGCTGCGGTTCCCGGCGTGGCGCGACCTGCCAGTGCGCCGGGTTGTGCCGGGCGGCACGGACAACGCCATCTACCGACTCGGCGATGAACTCGCGATCCGCTTGCCTCGCCGCCCGTCGGCGGCCGGCCAGGTCGAAGTCGAGGCACGATGGCTTCCCCGGCTTGCCCCAACGTTGCCGCTGGCGATCCCGGAGGTTGTCGAGGTTGCGGTGCCAAGCGAGGCGTTCCCGTGGCCGTGGTCGGTCGTGCGGTGGATCGAAGGCGGGCCAGTGACCGCGGACGGGTTCCACGATCCGGTGGGCGCGGCGCGTGACCTTGGTGGCTTCGTGCGATCACTGGGTGAGATCGATGCGACCGGCGGGCCACTTCCCTCCCGGGCCAATTCTGGCCGAGGTGTGCCACTTGGATGGCGCGACGATGCGACGCGCCAGAACATCGCGGCGCTTGACGAAACGGATCACCCGGCGGTGCTGACGGAGATCTGGGAGGCATCGTTGGCGGTGCCGCCGTGGTCCGGTGCGCCGCGGTGGGTGCACGGCGACCTGCTACCCGTGAACCTTCTGGCGCGCGACGGGTGCATCGTGGCGGCGATCGACTGGGGGTGCCTCTCGACGGGTGACCCCGCGACTGACCTGATGGCCGGGTGGGCGATCTTTGATGGGGCGTCGCGTCAGGCATTCCGCGAGGCGTCCGGGTGCGACGACGACACGTGGGCGCGCGGACGCGGGTGGGCGGTGAGTTGGGCGGCGATTTGCCTGCCGTACTACCGCCCGACCGGGAACCCGTTGGTGGTGATCGCCGATCGCGTCCTGGCGGCGGTCACCGCGGAGTGGCGCGATAGGGGCATGTGACGCGGGGGCAACGACGCCGGGGAGACCGACAACACCTGTCGCCCGCGGTCCTAAGCGAAGCGACCGCCCCGTGGCGAGACGGCACCCCTACCGCGGTTGCACCATCGGGAGTGATCGAAGCCCGATCTGTTTGCGTGGCGAACCGTCGTCGTTCGGGGTTGATTTTGCCGGGACGTGGCCGACTTGGTAGCCGAACAGGTCGTACGGGCCGCTGCGAGTGACCGTGACGGGCACGATCTCGCCGCGGCGCGCGGCCCCCTCGAAGACCGTGAAGCCGTCGACCTCCGGGGCGTCGCGATACGTGCGGCCGACCAACCGTGCGCCGGTGCCACCGATGCCGGAGGCGCGGGCGTCGTCTTCGGCCACGCCCTCAACCAGAACGTCGATGGTTGTGCCGACGATCGTGGCGGTGCGCGTGGCAGAGATCTCTTGCTGACGTGCCATCGCCGCGCGTTGGCGACGCTTCTTCACGCGGTCCGGTACGGTGCCGCCGAGGGTTGCTGCAGGGGTGCCATCCTCGGGGAAGTAGGTGAAGATCCCAACATGGTCGAAGCGCACTTCGTCCATGAAGTCGAGGACCGACTGCCAGTGCGCGTCGGTTTCACCGGGGAAGCCCGCGATGAAGGTGGTGCGCAACGCGATCGACGGCATCAGGGTGCGCGCCCGGGCGAGAACCTCGGCGACGTGGCGCATGTCGCGCGGGCGGTTCATGGCGCGCAAGATCTCGGGGTCGGCATGCTGCAATGGCATGTCCAGGTACTTGACGACTTGGGGCAGT
>CAILQO010000188.1 GCA_903836285.1 uncultured Chloroflexota bacterium | reverse complement strand
CGGCGTGGCCATGATCCTCATCGTCGGGATCGGCATGCTCCTCCTTGACCGCGGCGATCTCCGCATGACGGATGCCCTCGATCTGGTGGCCGTACGCGAGGTGCGCGTGGTGCGCGGCGGTGATGTGATCGTCGGCATCATCGGCCGCGGCAGCTTTCAGGTGCTCGTGCGCGGCCACCTCGAAGTGGTGGGCGGCCTTGCGGTGGTGATCGGCGGCGTCGTGGTCGAGCTCGTGCTCGCGCTTGGTAACCATGGTCCCCTGCGGTCCTTTCCTGTCGGGCGCGACTCGGCCGCCGCCTCGTGGAATGGGTGCCGTTCTTCCCCCCAGCAACACCACCCCGTCGGTCGCCTCGCCACGTGACTGCCTATTTATAACTGGTAACAGATGCCAGAGTGTCACCCTTCGCTGCCTTGCCTCTATGCTGCACGAGATCTTGAGGCTATGTTGAGGGAGCTGTATGCCGCATTGGCGATTGGCGAGGCATGACGCGCGTCCTGACACACCTCGGGCAACTGGCGATCCGCGCACCTCCCGGCGAAAGCCTTGGTGCGTTGTCGCGACTGGTTAGGGGTCTCGTGGACGGCCCACAGTTGAAGCAACCGGATGGCAGTGTGTTCCGCATACGCCACCCGCCGAACGGCGGGCCAGTCTGTCAGGGGACTGGCTAATGGGCATCCGCACCAACCACGCGCCGATCCTCGCCGTTGCCGAGCATCGCTTGGCGGCGGCCCGTCTACTGGAAGCCGCCGCCCAAGAGCATCGCAGCGCTGCCGCCGCGTCGGATATCGAGCTGGCCACAATGCACGCGTTGCTTGCCTACGGGCATCGGGTCGAGGCGGCACGCCACGCCGAGGCCGCCGAGGTCGCCGAGTCGATCGGTGACGACCCGGTGGGAGGGGTCCTGCGCGTCGCCGCCTCGTAGGCCTGCCACGCCGGGCCGGGATGGGCCGGTACCGTCGTGGCACGCTATGATCCTTCCACCGGACCGCGTCAGACGGGAAGGTCTACGGGCGACGCGTGCCCGGACAACTGGATACCGCTAGGGGAGCCTTCGGGCTGAGAGGGCGCTTGCGACGGAGGACCGTCGGGCGTCGACCCTTGGAACCTGACCCGGGTCATGCCGGCGGAGGGAAGCATGAGTCAGCTTGATCCTGTCTTTGGGCGCGACCGCGCGCCTGCCCGGGCGTGGCGCACCATCGACTTGGTCGTCCTGGTGGTCGTGTCACTCGTCTTCGGGGTCGTATACGTCGCGTGGGGCGCCCCATACGAGTTCGCCGCGGCGTTTGGCGGCACGCCGACCCAAGAGGCGATGAACGCCGTCTGGTTCATCGCCGGCCTGCTTGGCCCGTACCTGATCCGGCGTCCGGGCGCGGCGATCGCCTCCGAAACGCTGGCTTCGCTATCCGAGATGCTGGTCGGCGCGCCGTGGGGCCCAAGCTTGGTGATTTACGGCGTCCTGCAGTCGATCGGTGCCGAGGCCGTCTTTGCCCTCGGCGGATACCGTCGCTGGGGCTTCATCACGATGGTGGTGGCCGGCGTCGCGGCAGGCCTCGCCTCGCTCCCGTACTCGTGGTGGGACTACGGCTACTTGTCGCTCGACCCATCATTGCTCGTGATCATGCTTGTCACCCGCACCGTCGGAGTCGCCATCGCCGGTGCCCTCGCCAAGTTCCTCGGTGATGCACTGGCGGCAACCGGCGTCCTGAACGGTGTGGCGATTGGCCGCGACCGTATGCGCGAGGTCTAGGCAGCTGCGTGCGCGACCGGAACCCAGCTGGCCGCGACTGTCCAAACCTCCCTAGCCCCCCTTCTTTCGGAGGGAAGGGGGGGACTGCGGCGCCTCCGCCCCTCGCGGTCGATGGGCTGACGATCCGCCACCTCGGCAGGCGGCGGCGCTGCCTCGACGGCGTCTCCCTTGCGGTGGCGCCGGGCGAGCGCTTGCTCGTGGTTGGGCCGAGCGGTGCCGGGAAGAGCACGCTGGCGCTCTGCCTGAACGGACTGGTGCCCCACTCGATCGACGTCCACTGGGAGGCTGGCGACGTTCGGGTAGGTGGCCTGCCGACTGCGGCGGCCTCGCCCGGTGACTTGACACGCCGTGTTGGCTACCTCTTCCAGGACCCGGACGCGCAAGTCGTGCTGGGGCAAGTGGACGACGACATCGCGTTCGGTCTTGAGAACCGGGGGGTGCCTCGGGCGGAGATGCCAAACCGCATCCACGAGGCCCGCGAAGCCGTCGGCCTGGAGGGGGTACGCGTGCCCCGCGAGGTACATCGGCTGTCGGGCGGGACTCGCCAACGCCTTGCCTTGGCCGGGTTAGTCGTCGCGCGCCCGGACATCCTGGTGCTCGACGAACCGGTCGCGAACGTCGATCCGGAAGGTGCCGCGCAGGTCTG
>CAILQO010000187.1 GCA_903836285.1 uncultured Chloroflexota bacterium | reverse complement strand
GCACTCGGACGCCTCTCGCTCGATTTGACTGACGGCGAAGGCTTCGACGGTGCCCTCGACTGCGTGGGGGTCGGGGCGACCCGTGCCGGAGCGGTGCGGATGGTCGCTCCCGGTGGCACGGCTGTCTGGATCGGGTCGGCGGCCGACGAAGTACCGCTGCGCGGCCTCGAACTGGTGCATCACGAGAAGCGTGTGCAAGGGGCGTACAGCTACACCGACCACGACTTCGTCGCTGCCCTCGGCCTCCTCGCCGCTGGGCGACTGGAACTCGCGAGCTGGTCGAAGGTGTACCCGCTTGCCGAGGGGGCGTCGCTCTTCACGCGCCTGCTGACCCACGAGGAGCCGTGCATCAAGGCCCTCCTCGACCCGACCGCCTAGCCCCGCCGTCCACGTCGGCTTCCGGACACCCATCATGGCCAGCAACCCCGACCTGCCCGTCACGAGCGAACCCCTGGTCGGCGCGGCCGTCACCGGTGGCGAGGCACCACCGCGGGGTACGTCCGCGGACGCCTACCCGGCGGCGAGGCGGCTGCGCGCCGCACGGTCGGCGCGGCGCCTGCGCTGGTTGGTGCGCCTGTCGCTGCTGTTCGGGGTACTCGCGGTCGGCATGGTGTCGGTCAACGGCATCCCACGCCCGTGGGGGCGTGATCCGGAGGCGGTTGGGGCTGACCCGTCGCGTGGGACGAGCGCCGCATTCGCCATCGGGGTTCCCGGTGCGCGCCAGGCCTACCTCGTCGCCACCGGAACCCTCGGCTTGCCGCCGAAGGGAGCGACCGGGCCGGCCGGCTACCTCCCGGCGGTTCGCCGCGCAGTCGAGGTCGGGTCGCCCTTGGCGTGGAGCGTCTGGACCGATGTTGGGTCGTTCGGCCAGTCGGCGTGGCGCGACCTGATCGCCGCGGGGCGCCCAATCACGCACCGCCCACCGGACGTCGACTTCTCGCGCGAGGTCGCCGTCCTGATCTGGGCGATGCCTCCCGCCGGGGCGTTGCCGCCGGGAATTGATGGAACCCCGGCGCCCGTGCCGGCGGCGGTCAAGCGCGCCTCCGGCCTCGTGTTGCGGGCCGCCACGTTGGTCGACCACGTGGCGATTGGCCTGGAGGTCGCGCCGGCACCCTCCGACGAGGCCAAGCCGGAGCCCTTGGGCCAGGGCCTCGACCCGGTGCCGTATGCCCTCGTCACGATCCCGCGGGACCAATGGCCAATCCCGCCCGCCTTCGGCACGGCGGTCGACCCGGTGGTGGCACGCCTCGCGAAGTAGTGCGGGCACGGTGCGCCACCTCGCGCCATCGTGGGCTGCCGGATACTTGACGAAATCGCGCGTCTTTATTTATGATTTGATTGGTGCACGCGTAAGGATCGGAGCCGCTACGCTAGGGAGTACCAAGTGCCGCGCCTCCCCGTTGTGGGCCGTTGCGGCGAGAAGCACGCGGCCATGTCCCGGGGTCCAGATTTCTCCGGGTCCAGATGGAGGTCTCCATGGCAACACCTCGACGCCTTGACCGGCGGGCATTCATCGGCGGTGCGGGCGCGCTCGCCGGGGCAGCCACGCTCTCCCCGACAATCGCCGGGAGCGCCTTCGCCCAGGCGGGCGCCAAGACGGTCACCATCGGCATGTCCCAGGAGCCCCCGACGCTTGGGTACGCCCTCGGCAACGCGTACGTCATCTCAATCGTGAAGGCTGCGCTTGGCAACCAGCCAACCTTGACCCGCCGGAACGACCAGAACGTCTGGGAGCCATGGTTGGCGGAGTCGGTGCCGACCCTTGAGAACGGCGGTGCCACCTATGTCGGTGAGGGCGCGGACAAGCGCCTGCAGGTCACCTTCAAGCTGCGCAAGGACGTCAAGTGGTCAGATGGCAAGCAACTGACCGCCTCCGACTTCAAGTTCGGCCTCGACCTCATCTTGAACCCGGACTACCCGGTGCCAGGGCGCGATACGCAGCAGAAGATTGCGGCGCTTGAGACGCCTGATGACTACACCCTCGTCGTCAACTTCATGACTGAGGCCGAGGCGAAGGACGCCGCGGCGAACGGTCGCGGGGGCCTGGCGGCCAAGTCGTTCGCCGATTTCGCCAACCAGAGCGGGCCCGTGCTCGACCCGGGTTACTACAAGGATTACCTCGCGGCCTTCCCCAAGCACGTGTTGCAGCCGCTGATCGACAAGGTCGGCGTCGCCGAGTTGCCGAAGCAGGACATCATGCGCAATCCGCTCGGCATCGGGCCGTTCAAGGTCACCGAGTGGGCGGAAGGTCAGTACATCGCCCTTGAGGCGGTGCCGACCTTCTTCATGGGTGCCCCGAAGATCCAGAGCGTGATCGTCAAGATCGTCACGGACACCAATGCCATCCTCGCGCAACTCGCCACCGGCGAGCTGGACGTCGTCACCGAGGACGCCCTTTCGGAGTTCGCTGCGCCCGAGCTTGACAAGATCGCCAGCCAGCGGGTGGTGCGCGCCTTCTACACCCCCGGCGCGACGTGGGAGCATGTCGACCTCAACCTCGACAATGAGCATCTGGCGAACCTGAACGTCCGCAAGGCGATTGCGCACGCCATTAACCGCCAGCAATTGGTCGACAAGGTCCTCAACGGCAAGACGAAGGTGATCCACTCGTGGGCGCCTGAGTGGCGGTGGGACTTCTACCCGGACATCCCGAAGTACGAGTTCAGCCCGGACAAGGCGAAGGCCCTTCTGAAGGAAGCCGGCTATGCGCCGGGTCCCGACGGCATCATGGCCAAGGGTGGCAAGAAGCTTTCGCTGAAGTACGGCACGACCGCCGGCAACCAGGCGCGCCTCCTTGTGACGCAACTGGTGCAGGCCGACCTCAAGGCTGTCGGCATCGAGGTGAACCTCGACTACGTGCCGTCGAGCGAGTGGTTCGCTGCGGGCGACAACCCGGGACCGCTGTGGGGACGTCGCTTCGAGATGGGTGAGTACGCGTGGGTTGGTGGTGACGATCCGCTCGGTGCCAAGAACCTCTACAGCACCAACGGCATCCCAACGAAGGCCAACTCGTACGTCGGCCAGAACTTCCCGGGATGGAGCGACCCACGCAACGACGAATTGCTGAACGAGTCCGAGAACACCCTCGACCAAGCGCGTCGCGTTGAGCTGTACTACGAGCAGCAGAAGATCTGGGCGGAGGCTGTCCCGGTCATCACCCTGTACGCCCGTGCCAACGTCACCGCGGCGAAGCGGACGATTGCCAACTTCAAGCCCACGCCGACGAATACTCCGCCGACGTGGAACATCTACGAGTGGGACGTCACCAGCTAGGTAAGGCTCGCGTCGCCCCCTTCCGCGCCACGGGCGGGGGCGGCGTGCCGGCACGGAGTCACGGTACCCCGCTCATGCCTGCGCCGGCCGGGCGCCGTTTCCCGGCCACGCCCCGCCGTCACCCGGAGGAGCGAACCACGCGATGCGAACGTTTCTCATCCGTCGGCTGGTCCAGAACATCCTCCTCCTGCTGATCATCTCCGTCATCGTCTACGGCATCCTGTACCTCGTTCCCGGTGGGCCATTCGACCAGCTGAATTTCGGCGCTGTCTCTGCCGCTGCCGCTGCCGCGCAGGTCAAGCGCCTGAACGAGCTGCTTGGCCTCGACAAGCCCCTGCACGAGCGGTACCTCTCATGGCTCGGGCGCGCCCTGACCGGCGACTGGGGCATGTCGTGGACCGTCGCCTTCGGTCAACCGGTCTCCCGCCTGATCGAGTCGCGCCTTGGCAACACCCTCCTCCTCATGGGCCTGTCGGCGGTCTTCTCGTTCCTGATCGCAATGCCGATCGGGATCCTCTCCGCGGTGCGCCCGTACTCGGTCTGGGACTACGTGATTACTGGGTTCAGTTTTTTCGGCCTCTCGATGCCGACGTTCTGGTTCGGTGTCATGATGCTGATCGTGTTCTCGGTGACCCTTGGGTGGTTCCCTGCGGGCGGTGCCATCACTCCCGGGAAGGCCAACGACCTTGGTGACCGGGTTCGGCACCTGGTCCTGCCGGTCCTGGTCCTGAGCCTCGTGCAGGTCGCGGGGCAGAGCCGGTTCATACGGTCAAGCATGCTTGAGACGCTCAAGCAGGACTTCGTGCGCACCGCGCGAGCGAAGGGCGTGCCGTGGTTCCGCGTCGTCATGACGCATGCGTTGCGGAACGCGATCCTGCCGGTCATCACCCTCCTCGGTCTTGAGGTTCCTCAGCTGTTTGGCGGGGCGATCATCACTGAGACGATCTTCACGTGGCCGGGCATGGGACGCCTCTTTTTCGAGGGGATCTCGAAGAACGACTGGCCCCTCGTGCAGGCGATCACGATGATGTCGGCGTTCCTCGTCGTGGCAGGGAACCTCCTTGCTGACCTGTGCTATGCCGCCGTCGACCCGCGGATCCGCTACGAATGAGCGCGCAAGCCGCGGTTGCCGTTGCACCGTTGCTCGACGATGAGGTACTCCTGACCGAGGAGGCGACACAGTGGCGCCTGGTCTGGCGTCGGTTCCGCCGCCATCGCCTTGGGGTGGCTGGCATCTCGGTCATCGGGGCGATTGCGTTGGCGTGCGCCCTCGCACCTTGGATCGCGCCATATACCTTTGACAAGCCAGACACGTCAAACATCATGGCCAACCCGTCTGGCGCGCACTGGCTTGGCACCGATGAACTGGGGCGCGATGTCCTGAGCCGCCTGTTGTATGCGGGGCGCGTGTCGCTGAGCGTGTCGCTGGTCGCCACAACGCTGTCGATCATGATCGGGATCGCGGTCGGGAGCGTCGCCGGCTACTACGGTGGCGTCGCCGACACCGTGTTGATGCGCTTCACCGACATCATGCTTTCGCTGCCGAGCCTTCCATTGCTGTTGATCTTCAGCAAGGCGCTGCGTGATTTCGGCCCCGTGCGCCAGGCCCTCGGCGATAACACGAGTGTGGTGATCATCATTGCGGTGCTGACCATCTTCGGGTGGATGAACGTCGCCCGCCTCGTCTACGGGTCGGTCCTGTCGCTCAAGGCGCGCGAGTTCACCGAAGCGTCACGTGCGTTGGGGGCGTCGAGTGCGCGGATCATCCTGACCCACCTCGTACCGAACTCGGCCGCGCCGATCATCGTCGCCGCGACGTTGGGTATCGGGTCGCGGATCATCGCGGAGGCGAGCCTGAGCTTCTTGGGCCTTGGCATCGTCCCACCGAACCCGAGTTGGGGGTCGATGCTATCGGGCGTTCAGGCGTACATGTTCCGCAACCCGTGGTTAGCCTTCTATCCGGGCCTCACCATCCTCGTCGTTGTCCTTGCGATCAACTTCGCGGGCGACGCCCTGCGCGACGCGCTTGACCCGCGCCTGAAGAACTGACGATGGCCGTAGCCACCGCCGCGCCCTTGCTCGAGGTGCGCGGCTTGCAGACCCACTTCGCCACCTCCGACGGGCTCGTCCGGGCGGTCGATGGCGTCGACCTCGAGATCCGTCCCGGGCAGGTGCTAGGCGTCGTCGGCGAGTCGGGGTGTGGCAAGAGCGTGACGGCGCTGTCGATCATGCGCCTCCTCGCCGCCCCCGCTGGACGCATTGCCGGCGGGCAGGTCCTCTTTGAGGGGCGTGACCTCGTGCCGTTGCCCGATGCCGAGATGAACCGGGTGCGGGGTGCGCGGATCTCGATGGTTTTTCAGGAGCCGATGACGTCGCTGAACCCGCTGCAACGGGTCGGTGACCAGGTGGCGGAGGCGTTGCGCCTCCATGATCAGTTGTCGGCCCGTGCCGCCCGCGACCGTACCGTCGAGATGTTCCAGGCGGTCGGCATCCCGTCGCCGTCACAACGCTACGACGCCTACTCCCACGAGCTGTCCGGAGGAATGCGCCAACGCGTGATGATCGCGATGGCCCTCGCGTGCCGCCCGGCACTCCTGATCGCCGACGAACCGACGACCGCTCTCGACGTCACGATTCAGGCACAGATCCTCGACCTGCTGCGCGACCTGCAGGCCGAGTTCGGGATGGCCGTCATGCTGATCACCCACGACCTCGGTGTGATCGCCGAGATGGCCGACCACGTGGCAGTGATGTATGCCGGGCGCGTGGTGGAGCAAGCGCCCGTCCGGCAGTTGTTCGATGCCCCGGCACACCCGTACACGCAAGGGCTGCTGGCGAGCATCCCGACCCTCGAGACGCCGCGGACGGATCGGCTGACGGTGATCCGAGGAAGCGTGCCAAATCTCGCCAACCTGCCACCCGGTTGCGCGTTTGCGGCGCGGTGCCCCCACATGCTTGCCAAGTGCCGCACGGCGATACCTGACCTGACGGAGCTACCGGACCAATCCGGCGGGGTACACCTCGCCCGTTGCTGGTTGCACGCCGGTGACTAATCCCGAGCGAACCCGGATGCCTCGCGGTAGGACACGATGACCACGACCGACGCGCCGCTTCTTGACGTGCGGGATCTCGTCAAGCATTACCCCGTGCGCAAGGGCCTGCTTCGGCGGGAGGTCGCACGGGTGCGCGCTGTCGATGGCGTGTCGTTCCACGTGGCGCCCGGCGAGACGTTCGGCCTCGTTGGGGAGAGTGGCTGCGGCAAGACGACCGCGGGGCGCGCGATCCTGCGCCTGGTCGAGCCAACATCCGGGACCGTGACGTTTGAGGGGCAGGATGTCGCCCGCCTCGGGAGCTCCGCCCTCAAGGCGTTGCGGCGCGACATGCAGATCGTCTTTCAGGACCCATACGGGTCGCTTGACCCACGGATGCCGGTGGGGGCCATCATCGCCGAAGGGCTGGTCGTCCACGGAATCGGCACCGCTTCCGAACGCGAGGCGCGCGTACGCGAGGCGATGCGCCAGGTGGGGTTGCGCCCCGAGTACGCCCGGCGCTACCCGCACGAGTTCTCCGGTGGACAGCGGCAGCGCATCGGGATCGCCCGCGCCCTCGTCCTGCGCCCGAAACTGGTCGTCTGTGACGAACCGGTCTCGGCGCTGGATGTCAGCATCCAGTCTCAGGTGCTGAACCTCCTCAAGGACATCCAGGCGGAGATGGGCCTGACCTACGTCTTCATCGCCCACAACTTGGCGGTGGTGAAGTACGTGGCGTCGCGCGTGGGGGTGATGTACCTCGGAAAGCTTGTCGAGACGGCGCCAAGCGAGACGCTGTACGCCAACCCACAGCATCCATACACCAAGGCGCTGCTGTCGGCGATCCCGCAGGCACGTCCACCGGTGCCTGGGGAACCGCGCCGGCAACGGATCGTCCTCGGGGGCGACGTGCCGAGTGCGCTGAATCCACCGACCGGCTGCCGTTTCCATACCCGATGTCCGGTGGCGATGGATCGCTGCCGCACTGAGGTGCCCGCGGATCGCGAGGTCGCGCCTGGCCATGCGGTCGCCTGCCACCTGTACTGAGGCGCCGGGAGGGGCCTCCTGGATCTGGTTCTTCCCAGAGGGCCTCCGCCGCACTGGGGACGAGGGTCAGAGTACGACCGCGTTGATCTTTGCGCCCACCGACACCGCGCGTGACGCGAGCGCCGCCGGCACGTGCGGGTACTGCGGGTTGATGCGGACGAAGCGGGCATCGTGCGCCGCCTCCACGATGCGTTCGAGGCGCCACCGGATCACCGACGGCGTGTTGAAGCCCGCACCGACCTCAATGACGAGCAACCGGGCGCCAAGGGCGTCTCGAACCCACGTGCCGAAGCGATCGGCCTGCGCCTCGTACGGTGCCTCGATGAAGTACTCGTCGGCCCGGACGTTCATGAAGGTCGGCCCGCCGCACCGTGGGCACGCCGGGACCGCTTCCGGGTCGGTGATCGTGAACGTCTCGGGGTCAATGGCGGCGATGGCACGTTCGATCGATGGGCGCGACGGCCACGTCTCCTGCGTACATGCATGACGGCATTGCATCAAGGCGTAATTGCCCTGCGGCGTGAAGATGCGGTCCTCGTCGAAGCCATTGCGTGCGAACAGCCCGTCGACGTTGGACGTCACGACGAAGTGGTTGCGCGCGCCGATCAACGTGCGCAAGGCGTGGTACACGGCGTCATCGCGTGCACCCCACCGCACTTTATGGACGTGCGTGGCCCAGAACGCCCATGCCTCGGCTGGCGTCCACGCGTCGTAGCCGATGAACTCGTAGCGCGCCCGAAAGCCTTTCGCGTGCAGGACGGGAAAGGTTTGTGCGAAGTCGGCTTCATCGCCGTAATCGATGCCGGCGGCGGCGGTCATCCCGGCGCCGGCGCCGACCAGCACGTGGGTCGCGCCGGATAGCCACTCGCGTAGGGCACGCGCGCCGGTGGCGGCGTCGACGATGGGCGCGGCGTTGGGTGCGTGACTACCCGTGCGAGGCGCACCCATCAATAGCCCTCGAACGCGCGGAGATACGCCTCGTGATCGTCGTCGCCGAACACGTTGAAAATGACGAGGTCGAAGGCGTCCGGCCGGTCGGCAAGCCACGCAGCGACGGTTACGATCGCGACGCGGGCGGCCTCACGCTTCGGGTAGCCGTACTCGCCGGTCGAGATACCGCAGAAGGCGACCGTTCGCACGTCCGGCAAGCGTGCCGCCACGTCGAGGCAACTCCAGTAGCACGACGCGAGATCGGCGGCGTGACCGTCATGCAAGGCGGTTCGGACCTGCGGGCCAACCGTGTGCAACACGAACCGCGACGGGAGGGCGTACGCACGCGTCGCCTTGGCGGTCCCGACCGGCTCGGCATGGCCTTGCGCCTCCATGATCCGGGCGCAGTCGTCGCGCAACCGAGGGCCGCTTGCCACGTGGATGGCGTTGTCGATGCACCGATGGAACGGCGCGAAGCAACCCAGAAGCGCGTCGTTCGCGGCGTTCACGATGGCGTCGGCCGCGAGGCACGTGATATCGCCCTGCCAGACCGCGGTCCGTGACGCAACGGGGTAGCCCGTCCCCGGAATGGTTGTGGCGACGACCGGCAGGGTGGCGGGTTGCACGACCGGACGGGAGGCGGCCTCGAAGCCGAGAACCGCTTCGACGTCATCGAGGAAGTCGTCAGGCAGGCCATGGGGATGCCTGCCGGTCAGGAGGGCGGTGAGGGCGCGACGCATCGCGTCTGGCCCTTCGCCAAGTCTCTGGACGACGCGCCGCACGCGTGACGGGACGTCCTCGGTGAGCAGGTGGGCAACCATGCGCGCGACGATCGCATCGCGTTCGGTGGCATTGATCGCCTTGGGCGCGTGGTGAGGCGTGTCAAGGTGGACAAGCGTGCGATACGCATTAAATTCAAGCACGTTGGGGTCTTCTTGATTGCTGGTGGTTTTGCTCACGGGGGCTGGTCTCCGGGCCAGTGTGGGCAGAGGGCGCGGGTGCGGGACGCCAAGGCGAGGCGTCGGTGATCAGGCCGGGTCGGGGTGCGCACCGAGGGCAACGGCGCGCGCGGCGACCTCGGCGATGGTGTGCCCCGCGAGATCGTCGAGCAGGCGCCGTTCGGCGGCGGCGGCAACCTCGCCGAGGGCCGCCCGGATGCCCGAACCGACGGGGCATTGCGAGTTGGGTACCGCCCGGCTTGGCGGCAGGGGGCCGGCGGCGCGCAGGGCACGGTAGACGTCGGCGAGGGTGATCTGGTCGGCGGGGCGGGCGAGGAAATAACCACCGTCGCGCCCCTCTTGCGAACGCACCAGACCCGCCCGGACGAGTCGCACGACGACGCGGCGTAACGAGACGACGTGCGTGTTCACGCTAGCGGCGACATAGGCGCTTGACGTCGTGTCAGGCATCCGCGCAAGCAGGGCGAGGGCGTGGACGCCGATGGCGAACCACCCATCATGCGCGTCGCCCGGCAGCGTGCCATTCATGGCGAAACGATAGCACGGTGGGCACCAGTTTGCGATTGAGGTGATCGCCAACGGGTAGGTGCCCCTGCTACGGCACCTCCTCGACCAACGCGGGTAGCGGGCGTTCGTCGTCGTCGGCCTCGCCAACCCACGTCGCGGGCAAGCGCTTTGATGCCTTCGCCCCGAGGTCTTGCATCATCTCGATCTGGCGCACGACGTTGCCCCGGCCCGAGGTCAGCAACTGGCGGGCCTGTTGGTGGGTCCGTGTCGCGAGGTCCAGCTGGTTGCCGACCCGTTCGAAGGCCTCCGCAAAGGATGAGACCTTGTCGATCAGCGAACCGGCGCGGGTCGCGATTTCCTGGGCGTTCTGGTGTGCACGCTCTTGGGTCCAGAGATGGGCAATCGTCCGCAGGGCAAACAGGATTGTCGTCGGCCCGGCAAATAGCACCTGCTGCTTCCACGCATCGTCCTGTAGGGCCGGGTCGGTCGCGAGGGCCTGCGCGAACGCACCCTCAAGCGGCACGAACAGGACAACGAAGTCGAGGGCGCCTGCCCCGTGAAGCGTCTCGTACGACTTGGCCGACAGGCCCTTGAGGTGGGATCGCACCGATGCGACGAGCGCCTTCGAGGCGGCCTTGCGTTCGTCGTCGTCGGTCGCCTCCACGTAGCCGACCCAACTGACAAGGCTGACCTTTGAGTCGATGACGACCGTGCGCCGGTTCGG
>CAILQO010000186.1 GCA_903836285.1 uncultured Chloroflexota bacterium | reverse complement strand
CCCATCCATCAGCCGCTAGGTGCACCGCCACCCGCGCCGCCAGTTCGCGCGTCGGTCCCCACGCGCCAGTGATGATCGCCGTCCGCCGCTCGCCCGTCATGACGCCTCCTCGCCCCAATCACCACCTCAAGCCAACACCGTCGCGGAAGCGTGCAGGCCGAGCGAGGCCAACAACGCCGCCACCTCAGCCCGTTCTGCCTCCGGCACCTCAGAGATCGGCGCGCGCACCGTCCGACCGCACAAGCCGAGCTGCGCCATCGCTTCCTTGACGATCGGCACGTTGTTCGCCGCGTTCCGTCGCGCCCGCAGGTCCTCAAACGCCTTCACCCGACGCCAGACCGCCATCGCCCCGGCCATATCGCCGCGGTGCAGCGCGTGCAACATCTCAAAGCTTGGGGCCGTGGTCACGTTCACAAGGCCGGACGTGAAGCCGACCGCGCCACCGACCCAGAAGAACGGCGCCCACCCCTCCGCGAGACCGCAGACCCACGTCACCGTGTCGAGACCGACCGCCGACGCCACCGCCGCAAAGTGCAGCGGGTTCGGCACGGCGAACTTCACGCCCACGAAGTTCGGGTACGCCGTCAGGCGGGTCAACATCGCCGCCGTGACGTTCGGGTCGCGCAGATACGGCACGATGCCAAGGTCTGGCAGGGCGCGCGCGATGTCGGCGTGATAGGCCACCCAGCCGTCGGCACTCTGGTACGGATGCACGGGTTGGTGCACCATCACCGCCTTCGCGCCAGCGCGACGCGCGGCCTCCCCGAGGGCAATGGCCGTACGCACGTCGTAGCCAACCCCGGGCATCACGAGAGTGCGATCTCCGACGGCCTCGCAAGTCACGGCGACGGCACGATCGCACTCCTCGCGGGTGAGTGCGTAGAACTCGCCAGTGTTGCCGTTCGGTGTGACAACGGAGACGCCGCCGGCGGCGATCGCGATGACGGTTTGGCGGTACCCGTCCCAGTCGACCTCACCATCAGGGTGGAACGGGGTGACCGGGATAGCACAAACGGTGGCAAGCTCCCGCATCAGGCGGGCACGCGCGGCGGTGTCGAGGGTCATTGATGCCTCCGGGGGTGTCGTCGTCCGGGCCGGGAGTATAGCCTCGACCCTCGCTGCTGACGGCATTGCATGTGCGCGTCAAGGGAGTTCGGCAACGATAGTTGCGAACGGCCACGGTCACTCGACGCCACGGACTACGCCCAGCCGCTCGGGTTCACCGACAAGCCGCCGCCGACTGGGACCGCGGACGAGAGGACACCAGTCCGGGGCTATCCTCCGTTCGAGCTGTCGGGACTGCTGAAGCCCACACCATCCGAGTCACTGGACCGCGCGGCGCCCCCATCCCTCCGGGTCGGCGGTGCGTGCTTCGTCCCACCACGACGCCATCGCACCGTGGTCCCCCGTGCGCAAATACGCCACCGCGCCACGCCAGTAGCGAAGCGACCCCGCCCACCGACCATCTGATCCGTCGCGGGCGATCGCCGCATCCAGGACACCCTCGGCCTCACCGGCCCGTCCGTTCGCAACGAGCGCCAACGCAACCCCTTCAGAGAGGACCGCGTGCAAGTCCGCCGCATCCAGAAAGCCAACCTCGCGGCGTAACTCGCGTCCGCGTGCGTCAAGCACCCAGTGGGTCGGTGTCCACAGCGCGCCGAGGTCTCGCAACGCCGCCCGTTGGGCCGGCACGCCGAACGCCAGACGCACCGGGATCATCCACCGGGCCACCAAGGCCTGCACAAACGGGTCGGGATGCGACACGGCATCCATCTTGATGCAGGCCGGTCAACCGGGCTTTGACACCTCGACCAACAGCACGCGTCGTGTCGACGCCGCCTCGTCACGGGCCGCGCGCAGGTCGTCGCGCCACGCGAGTGTCACCTCGCGTCACCCGATCAGGTGGATGCCACCACACACCGGAACCTCAACGCCGGTGATGAAGCCGGCGAGGTCGGATGCGAGGAACGTAATGGCGTTCGCGACGTCATCCGGCACGCCGAGGTGCCCCATGGGCGTACGCGCCGCGGTCGCCATGCGACCGGGCAAGGACATCGGCCCATGCCGTTCGACAGGGACCCAACCGGGCGACACGGAGTTGACGGTGATGTTCGACGCGCCCAACTCGACCGCCATCGCGCGAGTGAAACTCGCAAACGCGCCCTTCGCCGTGGTGTACGCACCCATGCTTTTCGGGTAGTCATGCGCCGCGATTGAGAGGACGTTGACGATCCGGCCCCACTTGCGCGACTTCATGTCGGGCACCGCCGCCTGCGCCGTCAGGTACGCCGACCGCACATTGAGATCAAGCATGGTTTGGAACGCGGGCCACCCGAGTTCGAGGATGTCGCCCAAGGCCTCTTCGCGACCGACGTTGTTCACCACGATGTCGATCGGCCCAAGGGTGGCGCGCGCCGCCGCGACCGCCGCGCCGGGCGCCGACGCGTCCTTGAAGTCGCCACCGACGGCGACCGCGACGCCCCCGGCATCGATGATCTCCCGAACGACGGCGTCTGCCTTGTCGCGCGCCGAGGCGTAATGCACCGCCACACGCGCACCGGCCCGGGCAAGGGTGCGACAGGTGGCGGCGCCAAGCCCGCGACTACCGCCGGTAACGAGGGCGGCGTGGCCGGTGAGGTCGATCGCGACGGCCATGGGGTGTCCCTCCGTGCGCACTACCGTACCGCGGCGACGCCCTACCGCAGCCACCCAATCGGCACGCGCGCCAACCGCAGCGTCTCGTACGGTGTCGCCTCACCCGTCTCATAAAGGCACAACACGACTGCGTCGCCTACTGTTCCCTCCGGCACGATGGCCAGGTCGGAGTACGCCGCCCGGCCGGCCTCAAGGACGCGCCCGGCCGTCCACGTCGCCGCATCAGGTGATCCGACACGAAGCGTGAGGGTGTCGCGCGTGGCGCTTGCAGGGTTCGCGAAGACGACGGCGTCGGCGTGCCCTGACGACCACGCGGGGATGCGGATCGCACTCGCTTGGCACGCCGGTTCGATCAACGCATCGTCGAAGGACGCCGAGCCGAACGTGGACCCGCCGTCGTCACTGGTCGCCACGATCCGGCGCCCGCGACGCGCTTGGTCGCGACAGTTGATGTAGATGCGTCCGTCGGCCAACTCAACGGCGACACTCTCGTTCGTGCCTTCGATATCGACAATCCCGCCGACCTGCCACGTCGCGCCGTGGTCGTCAGAGGTGATCACGTGCGAGTGCCGGGCTTCGGTACCGGTCTCCGCGTGGAGTGACCGGAAGTCGCACGGCACGACCAATCGCCCCGTTCGCAACTGGATCGCGTGGCACGGCCCGGTCGCATACCACGTCCACCCCGGGCGCTTGACGTCGGCCGTGATCTCGACCGGGTCCGCCCACGTCTCGCCGTCGTCGTCGCTGCGTGTCACCCAGACGGTGCGCGGCGCGAGGCCCTTACGGATGAGCGCCTCGTCACCGTCGGCGCAGTTCATGCAGAACGGCAGCCAGATCGTGCCGGTGTGCCGGTCGAGAACCGGCGCCGGGTTCCCGCACGTCATGTCTGGGCGGGTGACGATGACGCGACTCGGCCCCCATGTGCGTCCACCGTCGTCGCTCCGCCT
>CAILQO010000185.1 GCA_903836285.1 uncultured Chloroflexota bacterium | reverse complement strand
GTCGCGCGTGAAGAACCTTGCGGCGCGCACGCATGTGGTCACCAACTCGCTGTTTGGCCCGGTGATCACCGTGTCGGGCCTTCTCGGTGGGCGCGACTTGATCGCGGCGGCGACGGAGACGGGCCTGGGGCGTGGCGACCTCATCTTCATCCCGCGGGTCGCTCTCGACGATGCCGGGCACGCCTTCTTGGACGGCACCACCTTGGCCGAACTGCGTGCGTCGACGGAAGCGACGGTTGTGCCCGTACGGACGATGCCGGAGGTGGTGAACGCGATCCTCGAACGGGCCGGTTCGGCGTCGAGGGCGCGTGGGTCGCGCCATGCTCTTGGCCGGGCGCTCGCCGCGGTGTAGGTTTGGTGCACGCCCACCGCGCCCAAGTGCTTGACGGCATGGAAGGTACGGAGGCGCGCGACCGCTGCTTCGCCGGACCTTCGCGTCCGGGATGTTCACCCAGCGGCTCGCTGCCGTCTCCGCGGGGCCGATGGACAGTTGCCCAGTTGGCGCATGTGCGTACGCCGATCGCACGGGCGCGCGCGGAGAACGAAGGGCGGGAGGCGGGCAGGGATGCCCGCGGACCTTGCCTGCGTGGCATGGATGCCCGCGGACCAAGAGGGCAGGGACGACGACGGGAGGCGAGCAGGGATGCCCGCGGACCGGGACGCGAGGAGGGCGACGATGACGTCGGCGATCGAACCGGGCAATGAAGGCGGCGAGGAACTCGGCAGCAAGGCGAGGTCGCCGCGCGCCGCGCCGCGCCCGGTCGTGGCGATCGTCGGGCGACCGAACGTCGGGAAGTCCACCCTCTTCAATCGCATGACGGGTCAACGCCGCGCCATCGTCGAGGACCTGCCGGGGACAACCCGTGACCGGCTGTATGGCGACGTGGAGTGGGCCGGGCGCACCTTTACGCTGATCGACACGGGTGGACTGGAGCTTCGGCCATCCGACGCGATCATGACCAGCGTGGCGGCGCAGGTGCGAGTAGCCATTGAGGAGGCAGACGTCATCCTCCTCGCGACCGACTCCATTGACGGAGTGACCGCGGCGGACCACGAGATCGCCCACCAGTTACGACGTGGGATCGCCGCTGACAGTGGCGCCACCACATCAGCCAAGGCGAGGAAGCGGGGTGCACGCCCGATCATCGTCGTCGCCGGCAAGGCCGACAACGAGGCGCGTCGTGCGACCTCCGGCGAATTTTGGACACTCGGCTTCGACGAGGTCATCCCCGTGTCCGCGTATCACGGCGCCAATGTGGGCGACCTGCTCGACGCGGTTGTGGACCGCCTGACCCCCGCCACCGGCGGTGACGAGGAAGAGGACACCCGGCTGCGCGTGGCACTGGTCGGTCGCCCAAACGTGGGCAAGTCAAGCCTGCTCAACCGCTTGCTTGGCGAGGAACGGGCGGTCGTGAGTGACATTCCCGGCACGACACGCGACGCCATCGACAGCGTGGTCACGCACAACGGCGACGAGATCGTGCTGATCGACACCGCCGGGATCCGTCGCCGGGGCAAGGTCGAGCCGGGGATCGAGAAGTACAGCGTGCTGCGCAGCTTCCGGGCGATCAGCCGCGCGGACGTGGCCCTGCTGCTCATTGATGCCGTCGAGGGGGTAACCGCACAGGACGTGCACATTGCCGGCGAGATTGACCGCCAGGGACGCGGCTGCGTGGTGGTGGTGAACAAGTGGGACGCCGTACCTGATAAGGATGCCCACACCTCCGTTCGGTATCTCGACGAGTTGGCGAGGGAACTCAACTTCATGCGGTGGGCGCCGGTGGTCTTCATCTCGGCGCTGACCGGCCAACGGGCGAGACGGGTCCTCGACGAGGCGATTGAGGTGCAGGCGGCGCGTCAGGAGCGGATCCCGACAGCGAAGCTCAACGAGTTCCTTGAGCGGGCGATTGAGACAAACCCGCCGAAGGGGTTCCGCGGGCGGATGGCGCGCTTCAGCTTCGCCACCCAGGCGGACGCTGTGCCACCAACGTTCGTGTTCTTCGTGAACGACCCCGCAGCGGTGCACTTCACCTACCAGCGATACCTTGAGAATTCGTTGCGCGAGCGCTACCCGTTCCGCGGGACGCCGGTGCGCATGCGCTTCCGTCCGCGCAACCCCGACGCGGAGGAGCGCCCTTCCCCGAACATCAAGGGTGCGAAGGGAGGCAAGGGTTCGATGCCTGCCAAGCCCACGGGTCCTGTCAAGCCCACGGGTCCTGCCAAGCTTGGTGGGATTACGTCGGTCCGCAAGAAGGTTGAGGCACGGCCGAAGCCGGCGCGGTAGCCTTCGCATTTGATGGCACCCGCTCGGCAGGTGGCTTCGTTCAACCTCGTGCGCGGGGGACTTGGCGCGGTGGCGATGAGTACTCGGATAACGAAGCGCGGCGGTCGACCATGCCTCTATCGGGCAGGGCATCCGGCGTTCCTCCCGGAGTGAGGTCCACGCCGCGCGACACGGTGCGAGGGATGGCATGGTCGACGTGGCACTGGCGTACCTCGTCGCAATCGTGGCGGGGTACATCCTCGGCTCGATCCCGAGCGGGGTCTGGATTGGGAAGGCGTTCTACAAGGTTGATCCGCGCGACGCCGGCAGCGGCAAGACTGGTGCCACGAACGTGCTCCGAACGCTCGGGCGCACAGCCATGGTGGCAGTCGTCACGATTGACGCAGCCAAGTCGGTGCTCTCGGTCTCGATTGCGCAGTGGTATGCCCCCAACGAGTACGCGTCGCACGGAGCCGCCGCGCTCGCAGCGATGGTCGGGCACACCTGGCCGGCGTTTGCCGGGTTTCGTGGTGGGCGCGGGGTCCTCGTGGGTGCCGCGAGCTTCATCGCCCTCGACTGGCAGATCTTCCTCGTGGCCCTGACGATTTTTGTCCTGACCGCTTGGGGTACCCGGATGATGTCGGTCGCAAGCCTCGTATCGGCGTTTGACGTCCCAATCATGCTTGCGTGGAGGTGGTATACGACCCCCGAATTCCCGTTCGCCTATGTGGCGTACGGGATCCTTGCGGGCACGTTTGTGGTGCTGTCGCATCAGGACAATATCCGAAGGATCGCCAACGGGACCGAACGTCGGATCGGTGAACCGTCCCGGACGCCGTGACCACGGCCCGCACACCGATCCGCCCCTCGCCTTGCGATGAGCGGGCGAGCCACGAAGGAACGAACAGTGATTGACCTCCGCAGTGACACGGTGACGCACCCGACGGCGGCGATGCGCGCGGCGATGGCGTCGGCGGAGGTCGGTGACGACGTCTTCGGCGAGGATCCAACGGTCAACCGCCTGGAAGCGATGGCAGCCGAGGTGCTGGGCAAGGAGAGTGCGCTGCTGCTGCTGAGCGGCACGATGGGGAACCTGGTCGGCGTCCTGGCGCAGACCCGCCGGGGTGACGAGATCCTCTGCGGCCCAAATTCACACTTGCTGAACTACGAGGCGGGGGGCGCAAGCGTCCTCGGAGGGGTCGCGTTGCGCGCCATCGACTGGCAACGTGGCGCCTTCAATCCGATCGACATTGACCATGCCGTGCGCGATGCCGGGAACGTGCACTTCGCGCGCACCCGCCTGCTTGCCTTGGAAAACACCGTGAATCGCGAGGGCGGGGCGGCGGTCAGCGTGGCAGATACCGACGCGGCGTGCGCGGCGGCGCATGCGAGGGGCCTGCGCGTGCATGTCGACGGCGCTCGCATCTTCAACGCCGCCGTGGCGCTTGGCGTGCCCGTGGCGCGCCTTGTCCAGCACATCGACACGGTCACGTTTTGCCTCTCGAAGGGGCTTGGCTGCCCGGTTGGCAGCATCCTTGCCGGCGAACGTGAGTACATCGAGGAGGCGCGGCGCTGGCGCAAGATGGTCGGGGGCGGACTCCGCCAAAGCGGGGTGATCGCGGCTGCCGGGATTGTTGCGCTCGAAACGATGGTCGACCGCATGGCGGATGACCACGCCAACGCCAAGGCCCTCGCTCGCGGGCTTGCGGACCTGCCTGGCCTCAATGTGGATGTTTCGCGCGTGCAAACCAACATTGTGATGGTGACGGTTGATGGGAGCCACACGTCGCCCAGCGACTTCGTGACCGGGATGGCGGCTGCGGGCGTCAAGGTGGGAAGCCCGTACGGCGACACGCTGCGGATGGTGACGCACTATCAGTTTGATCGCGCGGAGGTTCCAGTAGTCCTCCGCGCCGCGGAGCGCGCACTCGGCCTCGTTGCCGCGTAGGCGCGCAACGAGGGGCGGTGCGCGAAGTTGTGCCGCCGCCCTCAAGATCGGGGCCGCCTGCGGAGCGCAAACAGGCGAGGTCACTCATCTGGTGATATGAAAGAGTTACATAGCATACTCTTTCCCGATCCTAAGCAATCGCCGCGATTGGTCGCCGCAGTTAACTCGCCTGCACACGACGGAATGTCGATGGTGGGGGTGTATCCGGTGACGTCGCTCGCCACCGGCCTGCCCTGCCTCCCGATCACTGCCATGTGACGGAGGCAATCGTGGGGCACGGCCACACGCGTCACCCTGGATCGCAAGCAATGGTCACGCTTACCCGCCGCACATGCGGTGGTCGCGGGAATGGCGTTCCGCGAAGCGAGATCAGCCGATAGGGAGATCGCACATGGCTCTACGTATTAACTATAATCTTGCGGCGTCGGTCGCGCAGCGTAGCCTTGCCACGAGCCAGGACAACTACTCCAGGCAGGCCGAACGTCTCTCGACAGGCCTGCGAATCAACAAGGCCGGCGACGACGCGGCCGGGCTTGCGGTCAGTGAGCGGCTGAAGAACCAGGTTCGTGGCTTGAATCAGGCGACGCGCAACAGCCAGGACGCGATCAGCCTCATCCAAACCGCCGAGGGCGCGCTCAACGAGACACACACCATTCTCGCCCGCATGCGCGAGCTCGCGGTTCAAGCGTCGAACGATACCCTCACCCTCAGCGATCGCACGAACATCAATGCCGAGTACACGCAGTTGTCCGCCGAGGTGACGCGGATCAGCGTTGCGACGCAGTACAACGGCCTTGCGCTACTCGGGACGACCGCAAACCTCACTTTCCAAATCGG
>CAILQO010000184.1 GCA_903836285.1 uncultured Chloroflexota bacterium | reverse complement strand
GCAGTCGAGCGACTGCGGCTCTGCTGCTTGTGATACATTTCACAAAGTTTCTCGATGGTCGGGGATACCGGCTTGGCGGTCCATCCGTGGAGGCTTGAGCGATGGTGGTAGACGTTCGCGCCGGCGACGCCAAGTCAGCCGCATACGCGCTCCCAGATACGACGGCGCGAGGCGCTCCGCCGGCGGATGCGTTTGCCGGCCACCTTGGGCCGCTCAACCGTGACACGCTTGGCTTCTATGAAAGCCTGTTGCCCTACGGGGACCTTGTGCGACTGCGCTTCCTTGCGTGGCCGGGTTGGGCACTGAACCACCCGGACCTGATCGAGGACGTCCTGGTTCGGCAGGCCGCCTCGTTCCAGAAACCGATCGGTCTGAAGCGGACCCGACGACTGCTTGGTCGCGGCATCTTGGTTGCGGACGGAGACGCTTGGCGCCGACAGCGTCGCTTGGCCATGCCGGCGTTCCACCGGGCGCGCGTCGCCACCTACGTGTCGGCGATGGCGGGCATCGCGGATGCGCACCTTGCCCAGTGGGCCGACGGCGACGTGCGTGGTGTCGTGCACGAGATGACCGCGATCACGCTCGATATCGCGACGCGCACGCTGTTCGGTGCGGATGCCGGACCATTTGCACGTGCGGTGGAAACGATTCTGCGCAATAGCGACGCGATGGTTCATCGTCGTCTGACGTCGTGGGAATTCCTCGTGCCAGACACGTGGCCACTTCCTCAGTACCGCGACTTTCATCGTGATGCGAAGGCGCTCGACGAGATTGTCTTCGGGATCATTCGGCAACGGCGTGCCGCGGCGGCGGACACCGGCGACCTGCTCTCGATGTATCTCCAGTCACGCGACGAAGACGGGTCGTCCCTCGACGACAATCTGCTCCGCGACGAGGTCATGACGCTCCTGTTGGCGGGCCACGACACCACGGCGTTGCTCCTAAGTTGGGGCTTGTGGCTCCTCATGCGCCACCCTGATGCCGAGTCTCGCGTGCGTCGCGAAGTGGACGAAGTCCTCGGCGGTCCAGGCGGACGCGCGGCGACATTTGACGACCTGCCGGCACTCCGCGAGGTTCGTTTCGCGATTGACGAAACGTTGCGACTGTATCCGCCGGCGTTTCAAAACTCGCGAGAGGCGACGGTGCCGGTGACATTGGGTGGCGTGACGTTGCCGGCCCGTTCGACCGTCCTTTGGTCGACGTGGGCGGTTCACCGTGACCCGCGTTGGTTCCCGGACCCATTGGCGTTCCGGCCGGAGCGGTTCGCGGAGGCCGGGCCAGCGCGGCCGCGGCTCGCGTTCCACCCGTTTGGGGCCGGCCCACGGATGTGCATCGGCAATACGTTCGCGATTGCGGAAGCGACGGTCGTGCTTGCCGAAGTGCTCCGGCGCTTCCGACTGGAAGTGTTGCCGGGACAGGACGTCCGCCCGTTCCCGGCGTTCACCTTGCGCCTCGACCGAGAGGTGTACGCCCGCGTGCGCCTTCGTCTCCCGGGAGAGGCGTCGGAGTAGCACGCAACGCGGTCCCTGACTGGTCAGGCGAGGGGCTTGTAGGCGTGGCCGTCTTGCAGGATCACACGCAGGCGGGCGTGATCCTGCAGGATTGTGATGTCGGCCAACGGGTCGCCGTCGATGGCGATGATGTCGGCGCGCAACCCCGGCGCAATCGTCCCGACGAGGTGATCGACCCGGCAGCACTTCGCCGCGACCGACGTCGACGCGACAATGGCCTGCATCGGGGTCAGTCCGCCCTCGACCATCACGGCGAGTTCCTCAGCGTTTGTGCCGTGCGGGCCGACGCCGTGGTCGGTACCCATCGCGATGGTCACACCGAGTTCTACGGCCATGCGGAAGCTCTCTTTGTGGGCGACGACGACGGTACGGCCCTTCGCGACCGCCCACGCCGGCACAGACCCTGGGTCGCGTTCGGCGCGACGCAGGACCCACAGGGGGGCGACAAGGGTCGGCACGAGGTAGGTGCCCCGGGCGACCATCTCGTGGCAGATCTCCTCGGTGAGGTAGACACCGTGTTCGATGGAATCGACGCCAGAGACAACGGCGTTGAGGATCCCAGCGCTTGCCTGTGCGTGGGACATCGTGGTGCGTCCGGCGGCGCGCGCCTCGTTCACGATCGCGGCGATTTCGTCGCGCCCGAAACCGGTGCGCCCCGGATCGCTGCCGGGGCTCATGACGCCGCCGGAGGTCATGAGCTTGATCTGGTCGGCGCCGGCCCGAATGAGTTGGCGAACGCCGCGACGCGCCTCATCGACGCCGTCGACGACAGTCCACGGATGTTCAGACATGGGCGCGTCTGCGGTGTCGGCGCGCAAATGGACGCCGCTCATGGTGGTCGCGTCGCCGTGGCCGCCGGTCTGCGAGAGGGCGCCGACAGAGATGCGCACGCGCGGGCCGGGGAAGAGGCCCCGTTCGAGGGCCATCTTGACACCGCGCGGGGTCCCGCCGGCGTCACGCACCGTGGTGACGCCCGCGTCGAGGGTGGCGCGTGCATTGACGAGGGTCTCCGCGACGCCGAGGGAGTAGGGGGTCTGTAGACGGTCCTCAAGCCCCTTCGGGCGCATCGCGAGGTGGACGTGGCTATCGATCAGGCCAGGCATGACCGTCAGGCCGGACGCATCGATGGCGGTCGCCCCTGCCGGGACGTGGTGGCCGTCGTGAATGGCGACGATTTCACCGTCACGCACTTCGATGGTGGTGTGGCGACGCGGGTCGGCGCCGGTGCCGTCGATAAGGGTGCCCGCGAGGATCGCGATGGTGCCTTGATTTGCCATGTGAGGTTTCCTCCGTGTCGGTGGGATCTGCGCGGCGCGATGGTATGCGACTTGGGGGCTATGCTCATCCCATGACGACATCTGGACACGACGCGGCGCACTCACTTCCCGGCGGGGCGCTGCAGGCGACGGGCATCGCTGCGGGGATCGACGGGGCTGGCTTCGCACCCGGGCGCTACGACACGATGCAGTACCGGCGGTGCGGTCGCAGCGGCCTGATGCTGCCGGTGATCTCACTTGGAGGGTGGGAGACGTACGGTGGCTACCGCGGCGCCGAGGTTGCGGAGGCGTGCCTCCGGGCGGCGTTCGACTTGGGGATCACGCATTTCGACTTCGCGAACAACTACGGCACGCCGCCCGGCAACTCGGAGATCGTGTGCGGCGAGATCATTCGGCGCGACTTCCCGCGTGATGAGTTGATCATCAGCAGCAAGGCTGGCTACCGCATGTGGCCCGGGCCGTACGGCGAGTGGCTTTCCAAGAAGTACATCATTGCGAGCGCTGAGCAGAGCCTGCGCCGGATGCAGCTGGACTACTTCGACATCTTCTATCTGCACCGCCCGGACCCGCACACGCCGCTAGAGGAGAGCCTCGGGGCGATCGATCAGCTCGTGCGTCAGGGGAAGGCCCTCTACGGCGGCGTGAGCAGCTTTAGTGGCGCGCACTTTGCCGACTCAGTGCGGATCGTGCGTGAGGGGCGCTTGGCACCGGTGACGATCCATCAGCCGTACTACAACTTGCTGCGTCGGACGATCGAGTGGGACCTGTTGCCCCAGACCGAGCGAGCGGGGACGGGCGTGATCGCCTTCTGCCCGTTGGCGAGTGGCCTGCTGACCTCGAAGTACCTCGGCGGGATTCCGGCCGACTCGCGGGCAGCGCTACGTTGGGGCGAGGAGGCGACGTCGCAGCGCGTCAACGACCGCGACCTCGAGGTTGTGCGTGGGTTGAACGAGATCGCACAGGCGCGCGGCCAGTCGCTGGCGCAGATGGCGCTCGCGTGGATCTTGAGGCTTCCGACGGTGACGAGTGCCCTGATCGGGGCGTCGCGGCCGGAGCAGGTCGTCGAGAACGTTGGCGCTCTCAAAAACCTTGAGTTCGCACCGGAGGAGTTGGCGGCGATCGACGCACTGACGAAGGCGCGGCCGTAGACCCTGGATGCTTCTCTGAGGAGGGGACGGATGCCCGCGAGCCGCTCCGAGTGGCTTGGGAAAGGCGGGCAGGGATGCCCGCGGGCTACTCGGGGGCGTTTCGCGGGACCCCCTAGTGGGTCTTATTCCTTGGCGGCGCGGGCGTCGCGAGTACGACGACGTAGTACCGAGCGTCGATCCTCAACATGTGCTCGACCGGAAGGACCTGCTCACTCGGGAGCAGGGAGGACACTGCCGTCCTCCGCGTAAGTGCCCCAACATCTGCTTCAGAGAATCCCCCGCCCTGACGCATCCTTTGTTGCGACGGGAGCGGGGCGAGCACGACATGGCTACTGGCTCAACCATTTGGATGGTGCTATGTCGTCGGCAACACGCCAATCGACTCCCCGCGCAGGTGGGCGACCGCATCGGCGACCATACGCGCCGTGTCGATCATCGGTTCGTAGCCCAACACCGTGCGGCATCGGGTCAAGTCGAACGCGTAGTCGGTCGGGACCCCGCTGTCGACGCCAGTCACCCAAGGCCTGCCGAGCCGTGACGCGAGGTCGGGGATCACCTCTTCCCACGTGAACGGCTCGGGTGCCCCCAACTGGATGGCGTGCCCGTGCGCCGCCGGTCGTCCGAGGCACGCCAGGCAGGCGCCGACGATGTCTCGGACGTCGACGACGTGCTTGCGCCACGGCCGACCCTCCGGCGTGCAAACTGCGACGAGGGCGTCGTCTGGTGTGCCGTCGGGGAGCTGCAAGGTGGTGGGGCGCGCCTTTTGCAGGGGCGAGGCGAAGAACTGCGGGAACGTCGCGAACTCGCCAGCGCCGACGACGAGGGCGAAGCGCAACGCCACCACGGGCATCCCGAAGCTGCGGGCGTAGCCAAGGCCAAGCGTCTCGGCCTGCGCCTTCGTCACGGCGTAGAGGCCGGACGGGCGCACCGGTGCGTCCTCGCCGATCGGGTGTCGTACGCCGCCGGGAACGTATTTGTCGTAGATCGCATCGGTGCTGGCGATTGCGAGGACGTCGAGATTGGCGAGGGATCGCGCCG
>CAILQO010000183.1 GCA_903836285.1 uncultured Chloroflexota bacterium | reverse complement strand
CAGGTCGTGGTTGGTGCCATCCGTGAAGCGAGATCCGGGTGATCGGTTTGGACACCACTGTCGACGATGGCGACCATGGTTCCCGTCCCTGCGTTCAGGCCCCGCGCAGTTGCCCATGCCGCATCTGCCGCGGCAGAGCGTAGCCCCCATTGTGTCTGGAACCCCGGGTCGCTGGGCGAGACGCCGGCAAAGGGCCGCGGGCTGAGCCGGGGCGCGAGCGGTGGTCCGGGTGCGGGCGCTGGGGCGCCGCCGCGCTTCCGGACGATCCCGACCGGTTCCGCCCACGCAACGTCAAGGCGTGATTTGAGCGCGGCGATGGTTGCGTCGACCGCTTCAGGTGCCACCTCGACCGTGCGGATGTCGAGGCCGGGAAGGCCCGGAGTGACCGCAATGGATGTGGTCGCGCCCGCGGTTGCCTCGACCGACGTCCCCCGCCCGACGACCCAAGCAGCGGCACGGACGAACGGAGACGTGGAGACCCGGAACGAGACGCGTACAGTCGCGGCCTGCGCTGGCAGACCCCGGGTGACGTCGGCGTCGACTCGCGGCGCCAACAGCATTGAGGCAAGTGTCGCGACCACGACCGCGGCCGCGACGTGTCGGCGCAGGTGGCGGCCGTCGCTCGGGCGCGACCAGAAGGGCCAGCGTCGGACCCTGGCGGCGTCATCCATCGCAGGGTGTCACGGCACTACCCGTAGGAAGTAGGCGGTGCCGGCCTCAAGCGCAAACCGGTTCGCGTTGACCACCTTGATGGTGGGGTCGTACGACCCGGCACGTACGCGGACTGCGTCGGTCACCTGCCCAATACCGACCGCCTGGTTCGTCGCGTCGGTGAACAGCCAGTCGGCGGTTGCCCCGACCGGAACCCATCCCGGTCCGACCAAGTTCCAGCCCGGCGTCAAGCGGTAGCCCGCGGGCGCGGACAACGCCTTGCCCGTGGTTGCCCAAGCTGCGGCGCGCGTGAGCTGGATCGCATAGCCGGTTCCGGGAAGCAGGGCAAAGTCGTTTGCCGCGACGCCACACCGATGGGAATCCCATGCCCCGGCAATCCATCGCCCGATCTCCACCGCCGTCCCTGAGCCTGAGGCCGCATCAAAGGCTGTACAGGTGCCTGAGGCGAACAGCGCCCCGGCCGGGTCCACCGTCAGGGACACGGCGTTCCAACCCGGCGACAGGCTGCGCGTGACAGTGGTCGAGGTCGCCCCTCCGGCGACGGCGGTGCGGGTGGCGGTTGATGTCGCGGTTGACGTGGGCGTGGCGGTGGGGGTGGCGGTCGAGGTCCGCGTCGCCGTGGCGGTTGCGGTCGGGATGGCGGTCGGACAGGCGGGAGCGGTGGTTGCCACTGCACCCACGGTGGTCGGCGTGGCGGTCCATGAGGCGCTGGTGAAGGTCACGAGGCGACTGAGGACGACGATGCCCCCGGGAAGGTTCGGCGACGTGATCGCCACATCGATCACCGCCGTCCCGGAGGTCGAGGAGGTGCGGACGGCGAAGCTTGCGAGGCCCCCTGAGGTCGTCGTTCCGCAGGCCGGACTAGTGAGGATTGCTGAAGTGCCAGTCGACGTCACGGCGTACGTGGCACCGGATAGCGGTGCGTTCGTCCAGTCGGCCGCCGTAACGGTGATTGCGGTGTCGATGCCGGATTGGAGGGTGACAGGGACGGCGGTCGCGACGATTGCCGGTGCACTAGCGGAGGGGTTGATTCCCAACGTGATCCCGCTCGCGTCGCGCAGCAGCTCCGAGAGTTCGGGCCCGACGTAGCCCGTGAGCGATGAAGGGCGGGAGGCAGTGCGAGAGAGCGACAGCGTGGTAACCGTGCGGGCGCCCGCAGCGATGGCTTCGGCGGCCGGCTTGACACGAACGGTCGCGACGCGGAAATACCCGGAAGGACCGGGCGACCGGAAATTCGCGCCCGCATCGTAGCGCGCCTGTCCGGCGAGGTTGTCGATGGAGGCGAGGAGGCCGATCGGGAACGGGTTTGACCCACCACCGGTCGGCTCACCGAACGAAACGACCTGAACCACCCTCGGGTCGAAGTCCAGATAGAAGGCGCCGGCGGTGACGTTCTGGGTGCCGGCGCGAGCGATGATGTCGACATCAGCCTCTTGGTTGGTGCCAAGGACGCTTGACGTGCGAGGCGCCATCACCAGATCGACGAGCGGGTTCGGCACGGCGCGGGGCTTGATACCGGAGGTCGTCGTGGCAGGTGCTTCGGTACGGGTCGGTGTGGCCGTGACTGTCCGGCTGGGCGGCAGGGGTGTCCCTGGTGTGGTCGTGGGCGTCCCCGTCGCGAGACCGTTCGCGCGAGGCGAGGCTTCGTCAGGAGGTACCTGAGCAAGGAACGTCGTGGCCGGACCGGACGACCCAGGCACTGACGATGGTGTGGCCGTGGCGGCCGTGGCGGTTGCCGTCGGTGCGGGTACCGCCACTCGCGGCGTCTCGGTTGTCGGCGTCGGTGCCGGGGCGCCCATCGCCGGATCGGCAGGTGCGAGCACGATAGTGGCGGCCGAGGCTAGGGCAGCAGCGAGGCATAGGAGCGCACCAGCAACGCGGCGCACGTTTCGGTGAGAGAGGCGGGTGGCTTGGTTGCGCTCGCCACGTGTGGCCATGGTGCTTTACCAGAATAGCGCGAGGCCATCGGTTGCCCGATGGCCTCACAAGGACAGCCCCGAGGGTTCGAGTTACTTGGCTGGGGGTTCGGCCGGGCCGACCTCGTTGGCGTTAACCCAGCCGTAGCCCTTTGTCTCCGGGTTGTAGACGTAAATTCGGCCCGCGACCTGGGGCGCGACAACGGTGAGAGTCGAAAACGGCTCGCCGATTAGCCCGAAGTCAATAGCCTCTTCGAAGGCGCTCGAGAAAATATGAGCATCGTCGACGTGGTTCGCCACGAAAGCTGGCTGAATTGACGCGGGCAGGAAGAGCACGTCGGCGGCCTCGTCTACGCGCATCGACCACTTCTGCCTCCCGGTGGGCGCATCGAACTCGGCTG
>CAILQO010000182.1 GCA_903836285.1 uncultured Chloroflexota bacterium | reverse complement strand
TCCGGGACGCACGGTGCCGCTCCTTCGGCCGCCCACAGCGCAGCCCCCATGGCAGCCGGCGCGAAGGACTCACATGGCGCAGCCCCGGCAGCACCCGGTGCCACGGATTCGCACGGCGCAGCACCCGCAGCACCCGGTGCGACGGACTCGCATGGCGCAGCACCCGCGCCGTCTGGCGCAGCTCCTGCAGTTCCTGCAGCTCCCGCGGCGGCCGCGAAGTACTAACGGCAGGTCGCGCACCCAAGCGCGACGAGGGGCGGGGCCAACATGGCCCCGCCCCTCGTGGCGTCTGCCCAAATCTGCTCCCGCGATCCGACCTCAGGATGCACGTTCGCCTGTCTCCAAGGTCTGAATGGGCCACCCGCGGGATGGAGTAGCTGCCGACCTACCTTGCCAGCAGCCTCCTCAACCGAGGTCGGCACGCGACACGGCCTTGACATGCCGGTGACGGCACGCGGCGAGTGCCAACCGCGCGACAGCCGAGCACTCCGGCGTCAACGCGCCGTGCGGTGAACGCGCACGCGTGGGTCCACTCGGCGAATTGGTCGCCGATGGAAGCCGCAATTCTCGGGGGGCACGGTCGTCATCCAGAGCCGGACAGTGCTCCACGTATCCGCGCCGGCAAGCTGAGGATGCCCTGCCGACGCGCCGAAGAGGTGGCGAGTAGGTACGCCGTCGCCGCGACGAGTGCGCCGATCATGACAAACTGAAAAACTGTCCGATCCGGGGCGAACTGCGCACCAACCAGCTGAAAGAGGAACGCACCACCGATCATCGCCGCGTCGCCGACACTCAGCTGGAAGTCGGCGATCATCGCAAGGGCAAAGAGCGAGAACACGCTTGTCAGGAGCAGCTCCTCCGTCTGGCGTGGGTCCAGGGGCAACCCGCCTGCGACCACGGGGTTCGAATTCACCTCCTGCCCGATGCGATAAACCACACCTAAAGTGCCGATAAGAAGGGTCCACTGGTTCACCGTTGAGGACACCAACGTCCTCAAGCCCGCTCCAGCGAGGCCCCGCCAAGCAAACATGAGGGCCACCAGAAACTCTGGAGCTTCCGACGCGAGCGGCGCGAGCCACTGGACCAGCACGAACTCGTCGAACCCCATCGACTTGCCAGTTTCAACCAAGCCTTCGGCGAAGTATTCGGCACTCAGGAAGATCGTCACCGTCGCGTACACGAACAGGCCAACCATCACCGCGCGCCGTTGGATCGTCGGCAACAACCCGACCGCCGCCGGCGGCCCCTCAAGCTCCGGTTCCTCGGAAGGAAGGCGCGAGGTCGCCCAGGCGTACGCCCCGAAGATGGCCACAAGGACGACTGCGTCGATCAGGTCGATTTGGCCCTTGAACGGGATAACGAGGGCGTAAACGGAGGCGACCGCGAGCGCCGCCAGCTCGACCGCCTGCTGGCTCGCCAGGCTAACGGAGCCGTTCACCACAGTTCCGTCTGGCTCAAGGCCCGCACGGCGACCCGCCGAGGTCGTCGCCCGGCGTCCCGTACGCCACCACGCGACGACTACCACCGATGCCCATCCGAAGCCGACGATTAGGCGGTTTGATCCCGTCATGTTGGCAATCGCGTAGGGGGCGAACTGGGGGTCGCTTGACGCCTTCCACGCAAAGACTGCGTCCACCGCGTATTCCGGCAGTACGGCGATCAACGCAAGCAACGCGAGCGCCAACGCCTGCGAGACGTCGAGCTGGAAGACTTCAGCCGCCCACGACAGCAAGAACGCTGCGCCGAGAATCGCAAGGCCAGTCAGGACCGATATGACAATGGGGGGTAGCGGCGCCGGTTGCGCATGCACGTCCATAAGGAGTCGCACAAGGAACCACGGCACCGCGCATGCGATGGCAATCGCGTACGGCAGTACCGCCCGAACTCCCGTGGGAGCCGGTACCCCGTGATGCTGCACCGGTCCAGCGACAGCGGAACCGCGGGTCGTGGCGCCTGGCCGGGAACCGCCGGTTGGCCCGTGATCACCCGACGTCATCCGGGGATCCGATCGGCGATCCGACCTTGTCGAACGCCCAGAATGGCGGTGTCCTGCGGGCATCGTCTCTCCCTACCTCCGGCTGCGCCGCATCCGCTCACGTGAGCGCCCGGTCTATCCCAATGCGTAAGGCACTATGGTACGAAGCGACTTCGCCCGATCCCCGTGGTCGAAACGCCTTCTTCACGCACCGACACCTTAACGAGGCAGACACCATGGCAGGCATTCCCGTCGAGGACCTCGTCGTCCCGGACCTTGGTGACCAAGTCGCTGAGGCCACCCTTACCCGCTGGCTTGTCGGCGCCGGCGATCTGGTCGTGGAAGGTGACCCAATCGCCGAGGTTGAAGCCGAGAAGGTAAACGTCGAAATTCCGGCGCCGCGCACATTGCACGTGGTGGAGTTGCTTGCCAGTGAAGGGCAGACGGTGGCGGTCGGCGAGCCAATCGCGCGCACCCGCGACGCCTGACGCGCGGCAGGCCGGTGCGGGCACCAATCTCGTGCCAGTGGGGGTGGACGTGACCTCTGGCATCGCGTATACAGGCGCGATGCCGAACGTACACGAGTTCCAGCCCACCAAGTACCACGTCGCCATCGGGCCGTGGAAGCCAGTCCTTCGGATTGATCCGGGCGAT
>CAILQO010000181.1 GCA_903836285.1 uncultured Chloroflexota bacterium | reverse complement strand
CGAAACCTCGAGGGTCTCTCGCAGGGCCGGGAGCAGTGATTTGTCGATGTTGTCGAAAATGCGTGGCATTGTGACGTCCTGGGCCGCATCCTAGCACGGAGAATGACATTTCGATGGCACATGTTGTCATGATGCGTCGACGGTCATGCTTGCGAATGGGTCCACGGCGCCAGTTTGGGCGACAATGCGCCGGATTGATAGCCGTAATCGCCGACAGGCGTCGCCGACGGCGCCCACGGTGAAGGGGCAGGTAGGCGGTTCATGGCGAGTTCGTTTTGGGCGCCATGAGCGAGAGGCGGGCACGGATGCCCGCTGACCACGCCTACGGCCGAAGGGGTGACGGCGTTCGGTTATTGCGCGAACCCGACTCCCCCTTCCAGCGTCGGGACGGGGACGGGGGTTAGGCCCGACCGACTCGGGCACGACGCTGCGGGTGGTGGATGACCATCGTCCACGCCACCGGCACCGGGCCGACCCGCGGCGTACCATGACCGACGGCGACGCCGTGCCGCCCAGGTTCCGACATGACAGCAAGCCCGACCGTCGCCGCGCCGCCTGCCCCCGCACTGCCCGCCGACCCCTCCTACAAGTGGAAGGCCATGATCGTCGCCGGGAGCGGCATCTTCATGGTCACCCTCGACGGCGGCATCGTCAACGTCGCCCTCCCCGCCCTCGCTCGCGAGTTTGACGCCGCCCTTACCCTCACGCAGTGGGTCGTGCTGGGCTACGTCCTCGCCGTCACCGGCCTCTTGCTCCCCGCCGGGCGCCTTGCCGACCTCCGCGGGCGCCGCGAGGTCTTCCTCTCCGGCTTCGCCGCGTTTGGCATCGCCTCGGTGCTGTGCGGCCTCGCCCCAAGCATGGGCGTCCTCATCGCCGCGCGCGTACTGCAAGGGGCCGCCGGCGCCCTGATCCAGGCCAACGGCAGCCCCCTCATCGCCGCCGTCTTCCCTGCCTCCGAACGCGGGCGAGCCCTCGGGCTGCAAAGTTCCGTCGTCTCGATTGGCCTGCTTTCTGGGCCGGTCGTCGGTGGGTTCATCACCCAGCTCGTCGGGTGGCGGTGGGCTTTTTATGTCAATGCGCCGGTGGCGTTGGTGGCGACGGTGGTTGGCATGAGGCTGTTGCGCCCGTCGCCCCGAGGCAAGGTGCAGCCGTTCGACCTGCGCGGCGCCATCCTGCTGGTGATGGGCACCGGCGCCACGTTGCTGGGTGTGACGCAGGGCAGCGACTGGGGGTGGAGCAACCCCGAGACGATTGCGGCGATTGGCATCGGGGTCGCATCGCTCGTCGCCTTTGTGGTGGCGCAGACGCGGACGGCGTCGCCGCTCCTCGATCTGGTGCTCTTCCGCACACCGGCGTTCGCAGCGGCGCTTGCCTCGGGTTTCCTGATGTTCATCACGATCTCGCCGGTGATCCTGCTGGTGCCGTTCTACCTCTCGCTGATCCTGCACCTGCCGGCCGGAGAGATCGGCACGCGGCTCATCGTCATCCCGGCGATCTCGGCGGCGATGGCCCCAATCTGCGGCATCTTGGCGGACCGCATGGGGGTGCGCACCCTCGCGGGGATCGGCGCGACCGTCGCCGCTGTGGGGCTGTCGATGCTTGTGGCCTTGCCCGATGCAGGGTCGACGTGGCCATTGGTGGCAGCGTTGGCGGTGATCGGGATCGGGCAGAGCCTCTTCTTGGTGCCGAACAACAGCAGCGTCTACGGCGCGGCGCCGCGCGAACGGTACGGCGTCGTCGGCGCGACGATTGCGCTCAACCGCAACCTCGCGCAGTCGTTCGGGCAGGCCATCGCTGGCGCGATTTGGACGGTGGTCGTCCGCGCGGCGGCGGGGGGAGGTTCTGAGCTCGAGGCGCCGGTCGAGGCGCTGATGACGGGCTTCCGAACGGTCTTCGGTATCGGCGTGGCCTGCGCGTTCGTGGCGTTCGTGGTGGCGGTGATTGTCCGGCCCACGTCGGCAGTTCCCGCGGAGGGTGGTGCGAGGTGATCGCACGCTGGGGCACGCGACGCACTCGCCCGTCACCCACTCATGTGCGCCGCTGCCAGCTACGCCTTGGTCGCCTGCCTCAGGACGGTCGGGCGCGGGGGAGGCGTCGGGGCGTCCGTTGGAGTGGGGAGCGGGGAATGCCGTTGAGCGGCGGGCAGGGATGCCCGCGGACCACGACGCGGCCGCCCGGGACCGGCGAGGTG
>CAILQO010000180.1 GCA_903836285.1 uncultured Chloroflexota bacterium | reverse complement strand
TTGCCGTGCCACCGACCGCCCCCACGATCGCCATTGCCCCCGCGTCGGCTGCGAGCTGCGGTTCGG
The DNA here is from genome assembly GCA_903836285.1 of uncultured Chloroflexota bacterium. Classification (GTDB taxonomy): domain Bacteria; phylum Chloroflexota; class UBA11872; order UBA12225; family UBA12225; genus CAILQO01. The sequence goes on along the minus strand of CAILQO010000180.1, from coordinate 4,385 downwards.
TCCCGTCGCGCGTGACGCGATCCATCACCGCCAGGTCCACCTCGCCGGCCGCGACGAGGCACAGCGCGTACGAGGCAGAGATCACGGCCATCGCGCGCATCGCCGGTTCGCCATCACTGCCGGTCGTGAAATCAGGGAGCGCCGCCAGGTCTTCCGCGATGTCTGGCGGCACCGCCACGACCTTCGTCCGCTGCCCGGTGCCAACGTTCGAGGCACCGTCGGTCGGCACCGCAGAGCCGTTGCGCGTCACCGTGCCCGTTGCCGCGTCCCAGTCGAACCGGTCGCCGTCGTCGTCGGGGCAGTCGACCGACATGATCGTCGCTTCGATGGGCGTCGTGCCGACCCATGAGGTGACCGAAACAGTTGTGCCGCGGTGCGAATGTGCGAGCGGTGCGCCCTCGATTTCGACGGTGAATCGCAGCCCGTCGTCGCCCCCACCTCCGGGGATGGCGGACAGCGCAGTCATGCGGGTGGCGATGACTTCGGCGGCGGGTGCACCACGCGCCACCAGTTGCCCCACCTCAGCGGCGACACGCCTCGCCATGGTCGATGCGCCCGTGTCCACCACTCGCCTGACCTCCACCTCGGCCCCGGCGGGCGTCACGCGCACGGTTCGGCACCCGCGCACCCGCTCCATGCGTCGTGAGCATAGCGCGAGCCCTGCACGTGCGATGACGGTGGCCGCGTTGCGCAGCGACTGACGTGCGCCTGCTTCCGGCGTCCCTTCATGGGGTTCCCTGATGCCGGTGACGCTGCACCAGTGCCACGATTCCGGTAATCGCTGACGCAATGGTGACGCAGCGAGCGTTTCCCCGCTCCCGCTTCGTAACCCGAGTGATCGGCGGGGCAGGGAGGGCGGTCTCGAGCGTGTTCCTCTTGGCGATTGGGCGTGGCGGAGCGGAGTGACCCTCGATGCCGAGGTCGAAAGGAGGGCCAAGATGGCCAGGCTGACAGGTGCGGTGGCGGTGGTCAGCGGAGGTGCCCGGGGCATGGGCGCGGAACATGTGCGGGGTCTCGTGGCGGAGGGCGCGAAGGTCGTCTTCGGTGACGTCCTCGATGACGAGGGGAAGGCGGTCGCGGCGTCCCTCGGTGACGCAGCGCGCTACGTCCACCTCGATGTCACCAGCGAGGCGGACTGGTCGCACGCGATCACCGAGGCCGAGACGGCGTTCGGGCCGGTGACGATCCTCGTGAACAACGCGGGCATCCTGGCCTTCGGTTCCGTCGAGACGATGTCTGTCGCGGACTTCCGGAAGGTGATCGATGTCAACCTGACCGGGACGTTCCTTGGGATGCACGCCACGATCCCGTCGCTCAAGAAGGCGGGTGGAGGCGTGATCGTCAACATCGCGAGTACGGCCGGGATGATGGGGTACGCCTCAATTGGTGCCTACGTCGCCTCCAAATGGGGCATGCGCGGCCTGACGAAGACGGCGGCGCTCGAACTCGGCCCGGCCGGGATACGGGTGATGTCGATCCATCCAGGCCCGATCACCACCCCAATGGTTGCCGGGATGTCCGAGACGATGGCCGCTACCCAGCCCATCGCGCGCTTCGGCAGCACGCAGGAGGTCACGAAGTTGCTCCTCTTCCTTGTGGCTGATGCCACATACAGCACGGGATCGGAGTTCGTGATCGACGGTGGTGCGCTGCTCGGCCCCGTTGTCCCGATCGGGTAGCCCTCCGATCCCCCTTTCCCGTGTCGCTTGGGGGAGGGGCAGGGTCCGGGTCACCCCTCTCCCGATCCTCCTTAGCGCAGCGCCTCTCAATTCCTCCTACGGAGGCGCTTCGCTGAGGAGGACTCGAGTACTCGGATAACGATTGGCGCACGCCGTACTGCAACGGGGGAGGCTTGGTGCGGGGGATTGGGGGTGGGTTCTCCCGTGCTCCCTTGGGCGGTCCGGCCCGCCGAAATCTTGTGTCCCAACGAATCCCCTTCGCATACGTCGTTCGATGGGCCAGTCCAGTTTCAACCCGCTCGTTGCCACGCACCGCGACCGTTTCGCCTGGGACCGGTCACGGTGGCTTTTTGCCCGCTCCGGGGCATTGGTATCGCGATGGCGTGCGGGCAAGGTGACGGCCTCAATCGGGAAACCGGGCCGGCGCACACGCGGATAACGAAGGCGCCGACGCTCCTTCGTCGAGAGATCCCCCTCCCCAACCCCTCCCCCGTTGCAGTAGCTTGCGCCTCCGTAGGAGGATCGGGAGAGGGGCGAGACGCCACCTCCACCGTGCCTCGCGGTGCCGAACCGTGCCACCATCCGAAGACGATCCGGTGAATCTGTTGGGACTCATGCGCCGGGATGCCCGCGGCCCTTGCGGAATCCCTCGAAGGCTGAAAACGCCACGGTCCCGATGACGTGTTAGCGCACCCCTAACGATCCCCCGATCCCGGGTGTCGAACATCCCTCCATCGGCGAAATGTGGCCGACCACCGGGAGGGACGACACCCATGCTCCGCAGAAAGATCATCTCCGCCACTGGCATCGCCGCCGTTGCCACCGCCACGACGGGCAGCGCTGTCGCCTTCGCCCAGGCTGCCCCAGGCACCCCTCGCCCCCTCGGAGAGGGACAGGGAGTTCGGGTCGGGCCGTCCGCCGGAATGCCCCCGAGGCCCCAACCGCCGACCGCCGGCAACCCTTCGCCCGGCGCCGCCCGCCCCGTCAACCTGGTCACGGCGTGGGTCGACGCGTCAGCCGTCTACGGCCTCGAGTCGCCTGCCGGCCTCGCCCCCGCCTCTCAGGTGGTCGCCGCTCCCGCCTCACTTCGCCAGGCCGGGACTGGCCGCCTCAAGGTCTCCGATGGCAACAACCTGCCCATCGTCGACGGCACCTTCCTGGCCGGCGACCCGCGTGCCGGGGAGAACCCGGACCTGACGGCGGTGCACGTCCTGCTGCTTCGCGAACACAACTGGCACGCCGATCGCCTTGCCCGCGCGCACCCCGGCTGGACCGCCGACCGTGTCTACCAGATGGCGCGTGCGATCGTCGCGGCGGAGATCCAGCAGGTCACGTACACCGAGTTCCTGCCCTGGCTCATCGGGCCGCGCGGCGTCGCGCCCTGGAGGGGGCACCGACCGTCGCTCGACCCAACACTGAGCGTTGAGTTCGCAGTCGCGGCGCTGCGTTTCGGCCACAGCATCGTGTCCGAGAACCTCTTGCGCATCGACGAGGCCGGGAACGCGGTCGGACCAGCGATCAACCTCCGGGATGCGTTCCACATGGCGCCGTCGGCCTTCACGACCAATGGCGGGGCGGACGGGTTCCTTCGCCACCTCTGCTCCGAGCCATCCAACCCGATTGACGCCCATATCGTTGGTGACCTGCGCAACTTCCTGAGCGACCCGCCTGTGGCGATCGATCTCGCGGCCATCAACATCCAGCGGGCTCGCGACACCGGTCTTGCCAACCTCAACGCGACGCGCCTCGCCCTCGGCCTGCGACCGCACGCCACTTTCGCCGATCTCGTGGAGGATCCGGAACTCGCTAAGCGCATGGCGGAGACCTACCACACAGTTGATGCCGTCGATCTCTGGACCGGCGGGCTTGCTGAACGCCACGCCCCCGGCGCGATGGTCGGCGAGACGTTCATGCTGATCCTGGCGGACCAGTTCGCGCGCCTGCGTGACGGCGACCGCTTCTGGTGGGAGAACCTCTCGTGGGACCCGTCGCTCGCAGCTTGGATCCGGGGCACGACGCTCTCGGACATCATGCTACGCACCACGGACACCAAGGCGCTGCAGCCGGATGCCTTCCGGCCCGTGGAGCGCCCGGAACTGCGACGGCGTGGTGCCCGGCTCGCCATCGCTCGCGAGGATCCGCACCGCACATCGGCCCTGCCACTCCCCGACGCGGAGTTCCGTTCGTTCACCGGCGCCCCGAGTGCTTCGGGTGCCGACGTCCGGAACGCGGTGGGGCAGGCATACCGCCGCCTGGCGCCTGCGCGGTTCGCCGATGGCGTGCACGCGATGCCGGTCGGTGACCCGCACCCGCGACACATCAGCAACACGGTCATCGCTTACGAGGGGTCGCCCCGCCCCGCACGTGCCTCAGCGATGCTGTATGCGTGGGGCCAGTTCCTGACGCACGACCTCACGCTGGAGAAGTCCGGCACCGAGGACGCGAGCATGATCGTGCCGGCGGGCGACCCGATCCTCGCGCCAGGCACGGTGATCCCGATGCGTCGGGTCGCGTGGGTCACCGCGTGAGGCCGTGAAAGCCCCTCTCCCGGTTTTGATTTTTCTCAACCGTATGCTCGTTCCATCGCCTTCTGTCTTGGGGCGGGGTTCGCCTTCTCCCCTCTCCCGATCCTCCTACGGAGGCGCAAGCTACTGCAGCGGGGGAGGGGTAGGAGAGGGGGCTGTGAGGGTGGATGGGGCGTTAAGG
>CAILQO010000179.1 GCA_903836285.1 uncultured Chloroflexota bacterium | reverse complement strand
TACACGACGCCCATGAAGCCGGCAACGGCGCCGACAGTTCCCGCGATGGTGATCGTGCGGCGGCGGTTCATCGTTGAACCTCCTTGAGATGAGGGTACGCGTGTGGTTGCTATTTGGTATCGGGGCATTCCCTGACCCGGGAGTGGCTGCGAGCCCTCACCCAATTCGCCCGGTCACGCGCTCGCGAGGTCGCGGTGGACCGAGCGTCAGTGTCGTGAGACCGGGTGTACCCACGTGCCAGTCACTCAGGATCGCACCGTCCAGATTGGCGTCTTCGAATGGCGTGACGAGACCATCCCCGCGGTTCACCGAAATGGAGGCGACCGACGCGGCCACTTCTGACCGCTGCACGTGGCGGCGGAGACGCATTCGCAGTGCCTCGTCGCTGATGACCGTCGTGACTGCGTGCCAGACGCCGCTAGCGCCGTGGGCGATGCGCAACGCTTCGATGGCGCCCGCGTCGGTCGAGATCCGGCCATGCAGGTGGATCACCCCGTGCCAGGCGTCGATGTCGACCGGTTCACCAGCGGTGAGAACCGCTTCAGCGAGCCCGGCTCGAACCTCGGCCTGGGATTGGTTGTCCGCTGCCTCCCACCCGGATGGTGGTGGGAAGCGGACCTGTTCCGCCCGCGAGCCTTGCGGGACGAGCCGACCCATTTCACGGCGATAGACCGTCCCGCCAAGGATGTCATGGCGCAGGCTGGAGCTGACAATGCGGGTGGCCGGACCGAAGGGGGGCTCGACAACGCCGGAAAGGTGGGATGCCGGGACGACAACGTACCGATCACGGATGCCGGCGAGGGCAACCACCAGACGTACCCCACTTGGAGGCCGGATCACGGCGTTAACGATTCCGACCGGCATCTGTTCGCGGTCGACCACGACATCGCCAGACCGCGGATCGTGAGTGTGGTGCGTGGCTGCCTCCATTGGAGCGCGCCCCGGCGGTGTGCTCGGGTCCATCGTGGCGCTCCTTCATCTAGTGCAGACGTGAACCCGGCTACACTTTGGCGTCCCTGCAACGCGCCGAACGTGGCGGGCGTAGGGCGTTTCCGGAGGAGGAACCAGTGTCCGAACGAGCGTCCCCAACGATCGTTGCGTACCTCAAGCCAGTGTGTGGGTGGAGCAACAGCGTCCGCGCGGTGCTGCAGAAGTATGACCTGCCGTACGAGGATCGCGACATCATCAACGACCGGTCAAACTACAGCGAAATGGTTCGGAAGAGCGGGCAACCGCTATCCCCATGCGTCGAGATTGATGGCGAGATGCTCGCGGACGTCGCCGGTACCGAGGTCGAGGAGTACCTGGCGTCGAAGGGCTTCATCACCGTCGGCGCATCGAATTGACAGGTTGACGATCAGTATGGGGCGGGCGCGCGAGTGCCCCGCCCCACGACGACAGCCCTACCCTTGGCTGGCCAACTCCGGCAGGTGCTGCGGCCAGTGCAGGTCAAACACTAGCTCCATGTCTGCCCACCACTCGTCTGCGGTCGCCTCCGGTGACGGTTGCTGCAGGGTCCGCATGAGGCGATCCCACTCAAGCACGCGCGGGTGTGGCGCGGCATCGGCGGCGCGTCTACCCGGCACGTAGTCATCGGTCGCGGTCATATACATGAACATCCTGCGACCACGCAGGAAGATCTTCATGTCGGTTACGCCGTCCTGGCGAAGGCCTTCAAGCACCTCCGGCCAGACCTCCGCGTGATAGCGGACGTACGCTTCGACCTTCTCCTGGTCATCGCGGAGGTCGATCATTCGGCCGTACACCTTCATCGATTTCCCCTCTCTCATAACTCTCGGATGGATGGCCCGGGCATGGACTTGCATGCTACTGCGGGCGACGCTTCACGAATGCGACGGGTCCGCGATGAAGGGCAGGGTCGTCCGCCGAGTGGTCCGGTTCGGCAGCGTAAATCGTTGTGCCGTCGACCACGACCGTGGCGGTCGGGGAGAGTTCTCGGGCCCGACTGAGTGCCTCGTCGATTTCGATCGTTTCGCGCCCCCAAGTGACTGAGGCGTGCCCGTGCGAGCGGAGCGTGTCGAGGAATGGAAGGAGCTGCCACGGTTGGATGACCACTACCTCTGTGGCCGCCGTCTCTTCAGGCATTCGTGTGGCCTTCTCGGCTTGACGGGCACGGGCCGTCAGCGCATCAAATGATGACCGTTGGCGAGGGAGAACGGCAGGTGGCGTGGGCTGGAATTGGGAACCTTGGCGCGGATTCGGACCGCGAGTGCTCGCGGCAGGGTACGATGCACCGTGGCTGCACGTACGCTGCCAGATAGAAACTTGAGACTAGGCGGGGACTGATGCCAAACCATGTGATCGTGTCGACGTTGGGGTGGGGAGGCAAGACGCTTGAGGCCGCCATGGCAGGCGTCGCGGCGCTCGAGATGTCGCAAGTCGAACTCGCCGTGTTCCAAGCGTACGGCGACATCCGGCCAAAGGCGTTGGCCGACGGTGGCCGCGCCGAAGTCGCGACGACCGCGGCATGCGTGCGCGAATTGATGGTCGAATACGGCATCAAGCAGGTATCTACGATGTACACCGGTGCCGGCGACGCCGGGCTACCGCTGACCGAGGAGCTGCGCCGCATGGCGGCGGTCGCCGACCAGGCGGTCGAACGCGGCGTGCCGCTCGTCACTGTCCTCAGTTCTGCTTCGGGGACAAAGTTCACGGTTGCCGTCGATCGACTTAAGGCGATTCGCGAGATCCACGCGGCTCGGGGCTTGGTCACCTCAATGAAGACCCACCGTGGACTCGTGGGGGAGATGCCCGGTGACGCGGTTCGCCTGTGCGAGGCGGTGCCGGACCTTGGGCTTACTCTCGAAGCAAGTCACTACCTCGTGGGGGCGAACCAAGGCGAGCCGTTCTGGCAGGTCTTGCCGCACGTGCGCCACGTGACCTTGCGTGACGCCCGAATCATCCCTGTCGCACTCCAAATGGCGCCGGGCTACGGCGACGTCGATTTTGGGCAGATCATCTCCCGCCTCCATGACCAAGGCTACGAGGGCAAGTTCGCCGTTGAGTACGTCGACCTGCGCCCCGTTGACGGGCCCGAGGGTGTGGCTAGGGATATCCCGAGTTGCATCGCAGCGATGCGCAACTTGTTCGTATCGCTCGAGAAGGAACTCGGAGTCCGGTAGACGTGCAGAAGTCGCTGGCGTCGCGACTGTTCGGCGACGTCAGCGCACACGCGCCGGGTCGAGCGACTCCTCCCGGACGATGGCAAGGAAGTCCAGGGCGGTCACGGCGTCCAATCCCGAATCCTGCACGATGGCTTCAGTTGAAGCCCCTGCGCGGGCGAGGCGCCCGATTCCCTCGAATCGCGCGACCGTCTCAAGCGTCTCAATGTCGTCGTAGCCTGCGCGTGAAGCGCTTGTCCGCCAGTCATGGCAGTCGACGAACCACCCGATGACACGTCGACGGCGCCACGACACGCGGCGGGCGGTGAGGTCTGCTTCGGCGACAGCCCCCGGGCGCACTGAACCGTCCTTGATCTGATCAACCACATCGTCCACGGATGCAATCTGCCGAGAAAAAACGGTGTGGTACGCGTGGACGCTCGTGGCCCGGTGGGCGTCCGACGCCGCGACAGCGACCCTTCCCCGGCGGGCGATGTACGCCTGCGACGCAGCATCCAAATCTGCCTCTCGGTGAGGAGCCTTGACCAGTAGGTCATTGCCGTTCCATCGTTCGACCGCAGTGATGCTGTCTGGCAGCTCTGGGAGGTCGTCGACGATCAAGCCGGGAGGTGCGGACTTGACCACCTCGCGAAACGGGTGCGCCTTGATTGCGACCCAGCGATCCGGCAAGTGGCGCGGTGTCGCTTGACCACGGCGCCACCCCCAGTCCTGCTCGACCCCTGCCCCAAACACGAGAACGTGGCCCGCATCGCTTGTCGACAACTCCATGCCTACAAGCACCAAGAGGTCGTCGCCAGTGCGAGCGACGTAGTCACGGACTCGGAGTGCTCCGGCCGCCGTGTCATGGTCCGTGACAGCGATCACCTTTCTGCCGCTCGCCCGCGCGAGCGCGACGACTTCCTCGGGTCCCATGTAGCCGCACGCAGAGGCAGTGGTGTGGACGTGAAGGTCGACCTCGATTGACGTGCCATTTGCGGTTTGGTCTTGTCTCGGACCCGTCACTCGCCTTCTCCATACGGGTCGACGCGCACCCGGTCCGGGAACGGCGTCCGGTCGGGTGAGCCACCCGGAGGCCTCCTGGAGCGCAGGATGGCGAAGCTGAGGCCGGCCGTGACCGCGGCGAGGAGGTACGCACCGACGCCGACAAGGACCCCGATGGATGCGACGTTCCAAAGGCTTGCCGCGGTGGTCAAGCCATGCACGAAGCGTTCTTCCGGTGACTTCCAGATTACGCCGGCACCGAGGAACCCAATACCGGTGACCACTTGGGCGGCAACCCGGGAACGGTCGAAGTCGGACCCGCCCAGCGAGATGCCCGCAAGCGTGAAGCCGCACGCGCCGAGCGCGACCAGCAGGTGCGTGCGCAGTCCGGCCGGGTGGCGGTGCGACTCCCGATCCCACCCGATGATGTACGCGAGTCCGCAAGCAGCTGCCAGACGGAGCACGAGTTCGAGCTCCACGCGAATCGATGCCGGAAAGACGTCATACATCCGTGATGGAAGGCCCGGGCGGAACCCCGGTACAGCGCCGAAACGCTGCTAGAGTTCGGAGGTTGCTCCAACCTGGCGAGCCTCCAAGCGCTAACCATACTCAACGCGAAGGCGTCGGCAGCCCCATGGACAGCATGCTCGGCAGCGGATTTGTCGCTTTAGGGCTCCTCATCGCGTTGGCCGCCGCGCTGAAGGGCATGCCGGCGCGACGTCGAGGGCGCGTTACTTCACCGGGCGAACGGCGGGCGGCGCTTGAGCCCCGACGTGTCGGCGGAAGCACCGACACCTCGCTGACGCTTGAGGACGTTCGGCGGCTGGTGGCGTTCCGCCGTCGGGTGCCGGACCTTCAAGGCGAACCGCTCGGGCCGGTCACGCTCACGCAACGATGGTCGGCGGCACGTCGACGCGGGGCTTTGGCGTGGGCGGCAGCTGCCGGGGCTGGCGCATTCAGCATGGCGACCCACTTCATCGTGCTGTGGCTCGCACTAGGGGGTGGATGGGCGGGCGCAGCGATCATGACGGTCTTCTCGACCATTGCGATGACCGGCGTGTGCGTCGTAGTAGTCATGCGCCTCGGGGCCAGAGAGTAGCCTGAAAGTGGACGTGCGCCTTCGACGTGAGTACGCCGTCGCGGTTTTCGTGGTGCACGACGGTGCAGTGCTGCTTCATTACCACCGCAAGCTTGCGCGGTGGTTGCCTCCGGGTGGCCACGCGGATCCGGACGAGCTGCCTGATATAGCTGCGGTTCGCGAGACTCGCGAGGAGGTTGGGATCGAGGTTAACGTAGTCGACGCAGTCAGCGGGGAGCATCGGGACGTTTTCCGCCCACAAGGTACGCCGCGTCGGCTGCCAAGCCCGATGGGCATACAGCTGGAAGACATCCCTGCCCGGCCCGGGAACCCCGCTCACCAGCACATCGACTTCGTGTACGCGGCGAAGGTCGCCTCGGGTGGATCGCTGACGCCCACGGACGTGGAGGGCGGCTCCGCGCCGGGATGGTTCCGGCCCGACCAGTGGGTGACCCTTGGGTTGACGCCCGAAGTCGTCTCGTGGGCCGAGGCCGCCATCCGTATCGTGGGACGATCCCAAGGCAAGGGGGCTGGCCCGCAGCTTTGACGGGTTGGCGGTGCTTCTCTATAGTACGCCCATGGCCACGATCGTCTCGCCCATCGAACACGCCGTTGGACCCGCCCATGGCTCGTCGCCCACCGCGCTGGACCGGCACGACCTCTCCGATAGCGACCTGATCGACATGTACCGGACGATGCTCCGGATCCGTCGCTTTGAGGAGCGAGTCAAGGAGCTGTTCCTCGAAGCGCGGTTGTACGGGAGCGTTCACCTCTACATTGGCGAGGAGGCCGTAGCCACTGGCGCCTGCAAGGCGCTTGGCGAGGGCGATGTCATCAGCTCGACGCATCGCGGTCATGGCCACTGCATCGCCATGGGCCTGGAGTCCGGGCCGATGATGGCGGAGCTGATGGGCAAGGTCACGGGATACAACCACGGCAAGGGCGGTTCAATGCATATCGCCAGCATGGACCACGGAATGCTCGGTGCCAACGGGATCGTAGGGGCTGGCATCCCGATCAGCACCGGCGCCGCACTCGGCTTCTGGATTCAGGAGAAGGCGAACGTCGCCGTCTGCTTCTTCGGCGATGGTGCGTCAAACCAAGGGGCGTTCCACGAGGGGATCAACTTTGCGGCCGGGCTCAAGCTCCCGGTGATCTTCATCTGCGAGAACAACGGGTATGCCCAGTTCCAGTCAGTGAAGCAGGACTTGCCGATTGAGCACGTCGCGACGCGGGCGATCAGTTACGGCATCCCGGGTGTAATCGTGCAGGGTGAGGACATCCTTGACGTGTATGGGGCCGTCAAGGAGGCAGTGCGTCGTGCGCGTGCGGGCGACGGTCCAACCTTGATCGAGGCCAAGACGTATCGCTTCGAGGGGCACTTCCTTGGCGACCCGGAGCCGTACCGGACCCGTGAGGAGGTCGCGGCGGCGCGCGCCACCCGCGACCCGCTGAAGATCTTTGGAGCGCAGTTGCAGGAAATGGGCGTCGCATCCGCGGACGACCTGAAGCGGATCCACGCCCAGATCGACGAGGAGATGGACCGCGCGGTTGCCTTTGGAGAGTCAAGCCCTGAGCCGGCGGGTAGTGTTCTGCTCACGGATATCTTCACTGGCGCTGACGAACACGGTCGCATCGTCTAGCGGCGCTCAAAGCGGTACTGTTGGCGCTCCCGGGCTCCGGGCGTGCTGTGCCGCGATCGCATCCAACGCCACCACGACGCCGGCAGTCCGGCCCCAAGGAGCACCGACGTGGCAGTCGTCACGATGTCGCAGGCCCTCAACATGGCGCTCACCGAGGAGATGGCACGGGACGAACGGGTGTTCCTGATCGGTGAGGACATCAAGGACAGCACGTACGGAATTACCAAGGGACTGTGGGATACCTTCGGCCCCAAGCGAGTGATTGGGACACCGATCTCGGAGGCAGCAATTGCCGGAGCCGTTCTGGGCGCCGCCTCCGTCGGGCTGCGGCCGGTCGCGGAATTCATGTACATGACGTTCATGATGTGCGCGATGGATCAGGTTGTGAACCAAGCGGCCAAGTCAAAGTACATGTTCGGTGGCAAGGCGGTCCTGCCGATTGTGTACCGGACGATGGCAGGGGCTGGCCGGGCGAACGCGGCGCAGCACACCCAGTCGCTGGAGGCGTGGTTTGCGCACGTGCCGGGTTTGAAGATCGTCATGCCGACGACGGCCTACGACGCGAAGGGTCTCCTAAAGACGTCGATCCGTGATGACAACCCGGTGATCTTCATCGAGAACAAGGTCCAGTACGCGACGACGCGTGACGAGGTGCCGACGACCGACTACACGATCCCGTTTGGGCAGGCTGCGATCCGGCGCACCGGCAAGGACGTGACGATCGTCGCGCTGCAGCGAATGAACGAGATTGCGCTCGAGGCTGCGGAGGAGCTGTCTGCTTCGGGCATCGAGGCAGAGGTGATTGATCCTCGCACCTTGGTCCCGCTTGACCTTGAATCGATCGTGGGGTCAGTCCGAAAGACGCATCGTGTGGTGATCGTCCATGAGGCCCATGAGCGGGTTGGCTTCGGCGCCGAACTGGTCGCGCAGATCGTGCAGCACGCATTCGACTACCTGGACGCCCCGCCCGTGCGCGTGGCGAACCCGAATGTCCCGACACCGTTCAATCGCACCCTCGAGCAGTTGTCCATCCCCTCGGCCGCCCAAGTGGTGCAGGCCGTGCGGGGCCTGATGCGCTAGGCATGGCCACCCTCGTCAAGCTTCCCCAGTTCGGCGTGACGATGCTCGAGGCGACGGTCGTCGCCTGGCTGAAGGCCGTTGGCGATCACGTTGAACGTGGCGACGCCGTCGCGACAATCGAGACCGACAAGTTGAGCCAGGAGGTCACCGCGAACGGCGCAACGGTGGCCACGACCACGACCACGACGACGGCAGCCCCGGCATCGACG
>CAILQO010000178.1 GCA_903836285.1 uncultured Chloroflexota bacterium | reverse complement strand
ATCTCACGAGTTGACGGGCTTGGGCCCGTGACCCACAGAAGCCAGCCCGATACACCACGTTGTCTAGACGGCTCTCAAGGATCTGCAGAATGTTGGTGCCGGTCGATCCTTGGCGCCGAACCGCCTCTCGGAAATGACGACGAAACTGCGCCTCAAGTACGCCATACGCGCGACGAAGCTTCTGCTTCTCCCGCCACTGCAGGGCAAATTCCGTCGGTCGCCGCCTTCGGCCCGTGCCCTGCGGCCCAGGAGGCGTCGGACGCCGGTCGAGCGTGCACTTAGTCACGCAGCGCTCCGCCTTTAGAAACAGCTTGACGCCTTCCCGGCGACACAACTTGCAGACAGGACCCGTATACCGTGCCATCAGTTCCCCCGGACGGCGAGTTGACCCCGTCCAGCTCGCTCCGGCCTGCGGTCGCCCTACCGCGGCCCCCAAGAAGCAAGACGACCTCTAGGCTGAACCCAGATCCTTAGACCCGGAGAGGGCACCCGGAAGGCGCCGGGCACTAGTCTCGCCACCTGGCCTCGTTTCGCAACCAACGTTGCAGGGTCGACCAGCAACCCAAGAACCTACACGCGCCGGCGCTTCGGTGGCCGAGGGCCATTGTGCGGGATTGGAGTGACGTCCGTGATTGCGGTCACAGCCAAGCCCGCTGCCTGCAACGACCGGATTGCGGATTCCCGCCCCTGCCCAGGCCCCCGCACGAAAACCTCAACCGCGCGCATCCCATGCTCCATCGCACGACGGGCCGCGCCCTCCGCTGTCACGCCAGCGGCGTACGGAGTGGCCTTCCGCGACCCCTTAAACCCACCCGCCCCACCGGTTCCCCAAGAAACTGGATTGCCACTCGGGTCAGTAATCGTCACGATGGTGTTGTTAAAGGTCGATTGAATGTGAGCGTGGCCCTTGGGCACACTCTTCCGCTCACGTCGCTTCTGGCGTGAGCTAGAACGCTTACGGTCGGCCATACCCTTCCGAACTCTCCTGCAATCCGAGCGTCGCGGCCGGGGCCACATGACGCAACGCAGGGGCGTGCCGACGGCACGCCCGCACCCTACTTCCGTCCCGCCTTCTTGCGGGCACCGACGGTCTTCTTGGGCCCACGACGCGTCCGTGCGTTGGTCCGAGTCCGCTGACCGCGCATAGGCAACCCGCGACGGTGTCTCTGGCCCCGATAGCAGCCGATATCCATCAACCGCTGGATGTTCTGCCGAACGACGCGACGCAAGTCACCTTCAACGACAAGCTGGCGCTCCACCATCTCCCGAAGCCGATTGACCTCTTCCTCCGCGAGCGAACTCACCTTCCGCCGTGGGTCAATCCGGCACGTCTGGAGCGTGCGCCGAGCCAAGGTCCTGCCGATACCGTAGATGTACGTCAGAGAAATCTCGACATGCTTCTCGCGCGGGATATCCACCCCGGCTATTCTCGCCATAACACTAACTGCCTCTCAGGAATCCGGCTGGGTCACCACCGTGCGAACACAACCGGCTAGCCCTGCTTTTGCTTATGTTTCGGATCGGCACAAATGATCATCACCGCGCCGTGACGCTTGATGACGCGGCACTTGTCGCACCGAACCTTTACCGACGCGGACACCTTCACGACGTGCCACTCCCGACTCAGCGCCCTAGCGCAGTGCGGCACGCATGCCGCCTCGACCACCAAAATACTGGCTAATAACTCTACCAGATAAGTCGCCTAGGTTTCCGTCGCCACCAAAGCACGCGCGGCTGCGACGAGGGCGTCTCCAACATCCCCCGCAGGCAGGTCGCCGTCAACTGAAGCTAGTCCTCCCCTCAACCGATAAAAGTCAAGCACGGGAGT
>CAILQO010000177.1 GCA_903836285.1 uncultured Chloroflexota bacterium | reverse complement strand
CTCATATATATCGACCTCCATCTTGTCCACGAAGTTACGTCGCCGCAGGCATTCGACGGCCTGCGAATGTCTGGCCGGAAGGTCCGTCGGCCGGACCTGACACTCGCAACGATGGACCACAACGTCCCGACAACCGATGGGCCAGTGACCGACCCGGTCTCGAAACAGCAGATGGACGCGTTGGCTGCGAACTGTGAGGAGTTCGGGGTGCCCCTGTACGACCTGCACTCCCCGAGGCAGGGAATCGTGCACGTCATCGGACCCGAACTCGGCCTTACCCAGCCTGGCATGACGATTGTCTGCGGCGACAGCCACACCTCGACCCACGGTGCGTTCGGCGCACTCGCATTCGGAATCGGCACGTCCGAAGTTGAGCACGTATTGGCCACCCAAACCCTCCAACAGGCGAAGCCGCGCACCATGGAAGTGCGAGTGGATGGGGACCTGCCGGTCGGGGTGACCGCCAAGGACATCATCCTTGCGGTCATCGATCGTATCGGCACCGCTGGGGGGACCGGATACGTCATTGAGTACACCGGCACTGCCATCCAATCCCTTTCGATGGAGGGTCGGATGACTGTGTGCAACATGTCCATCGAAGGCGGTGCCCGTGCAGGCATGATCGCCCCGGATGAGACAACCTTCCGTTATGTCGAAGGGCGTGCGCACGCACCGATTGGCAAGGCCTTCGAACGCGCCGTTGAGGCATGGCAGGCACTCCCAACGGACCATGGGTCGACGTACGACAGGGTGGAGCGGTTCGATGCATCATCCATCGCACCGCACGTGACCTGGGGGACGAACCCCGGACAGGTCGTTGCGGTGAATGGTCGCGTGCCAGATCCTCTGGACGCGATCGACGACGTTGAGCGCCGTACCATCGAGCAATCGCTTGCCTACATGGGCCTTTCTGGCGGGACCGCAATCGAGGACATCCCAATTGATCGCGTGTTCCTTGGCAGTTGCACGAACGGCCGGATCGAGGACCTGCGTGCGGCGGCCTCGATCGTGAAGGGCAGACGGGTCAGCTCCCGCGTGAACGCTATGGTCGTCCCAGGCTCCGTCCTCGTAAAGCTTCAGGCCGAGGCTGAAGGGCTCGACAGGGTTTTTCGCGACGCCGGCTTCGAGTGGCGCAACGCCGGGTGCAGCATGTGCTTGGGCATGAACCCGGACATCCTGTCACCGGGCGAGCGATGCGCTTCAACGAGCAACCGCAACTTTGAAGGGCGGCAAGGCAAGGGTGGCCGGACGCACCTCGTGAGCCCCCAAATGGCCGCGGCGGCGGCTATCGCTGGTCACTTTGTCGACGTCCGGAATTGGACGGGGTAGGGACAACTAATGGAGCCGTTCACGACCTTGACGGGCGTCGCTGCCCCGCTCGACCGAGCAAACGTCGATACCGATCAGATCATCCCGAAGCAGTTCCTGAAGCGGATTGAGCGGACTGGTTTCGGCCCGTTCTGCTTCTACGATTGGCGCTATCTCGATGATGGCTCCCCCAACCCGGAGTTCGTGCTGAACCGGGAGGGCTATCAGGCGGCGACAATCCTGATCGCCGGTCGGAACTTTGGCTCCGGGTCATCTCGCGAGCACGCACCGTGGGCGCTCGAGGACATGGGCATCAAGGCCATCCTCGCGCCCAGCTATGCCGATATCTTTT
>CAILQO010000176.1 GCA_903836285.1 uncultured Chloroflexota bacterium | reverse complement strand
GCCGGTTGGTCGGGGCGGGGGCACCGTCGTCGTTCCCGTTGGCTAGTTCGGGTCGCGCAGGCGCCTCCACGCCGACCACCCGTACATGGCCGCGCCGACGGCGCCTAGGGTCCCGGCGGCGAGGTATCCCCACGGCGACCGTCGTGCGACCGCATTGTTGTCTGCCGGGTCCTCGGCAATCGGCGCGAGTGGCACCGCCGTCACGCCCGTACTGGGTTCAAGTCGTGCCGGGGTGATGGCTGGCGGCGAGATCGCGGCGGTCACAACGGGCCATGGCGTGCCGGATGGGGCTTGGGCAGATGCCGCCTTGGGTGGATTGGCGACGGCGGTCGTTGCGATCGCCACAGCCAAGGCCATGGGCGTCAGCCTGACGAGTGACCGCCTGGCCTTGCTGCAGTCGCCCTGCGTGGTGGGCAAAGGGTTGGTTGGGCCTGACCCGCTCATGCTCACACCACGGATGGTGCCGCATGTGCGTGGTGACCCTCGTACGCAGGCTAGCTTTGCGCCCAGCTCGGGGGAGGGCGCTCGCGGCCGGTCGCCGGTTGGTTGCAGATGCGTGTTCGTTGTCCTGTAACTAGAATGTCAACAATGAATCGGCAACGCCGGAGCGATTCGGCAACGCCGGCTCCCGATTGCAGGCCCGGGGGCGGGCAGGAAGGGACGACGATGCGCGAGGAGAATGCGGTTCCTCGGATCCTGTTCGGGCCGGATGGGCGGCGCATGGCGCGCCGGGCGTTCGGGGCGGCCGGTCTGGGCGCGTTCGTGGTGGCATGTGGTGGTGACGCGGCTCCGGCGGCGAAGCCAGCCGATCCCACGAAAGCGCCATCGGCGGCGGCTCCCGCGGCGGCGCCAACCAAGGCCCCGGAGGCGCCCAAGCCAGCCGAACCGACGAAGGCTCCAGCCGTCGCGGCGGATCCCGTGACCAACAAGCTGTCGGTCATGGCCAGCCCGCAGCAGGACTGGATCGACGCGCAGGTCAACGCCTTCAAGAAGGCGACATCCATAGATACGGTCGCGGCGCGCCTCTCCGGTGGCGAGGGCCTTGCCAAACTCAAGGCAGAGATGGGCAATCCTTCATTTGACGTGTGGTGGGGAAGCCCGATCGATAGCTTCATCTCGGCACAGAAGCAGGACCTGCTGGTGCCGTTCAAGCCCGAGTCGGCGGCTGCCATCCCAGACAAGTACAAGGACAAGGACGGCTTCTGGCACGGCATCTACGTTGGGTCAATTGCGTTTGCCGTCAACACGAAGCGCCTGCAGGAGAAGGGCCTGCCCGAACCGCAGACGTGGGAGGACCTGACCAAGCCGGCGTACAAGGGCGAGATCGTGATCGCCCACCCAGCGACGTCCGGCACGTCGTACACCTCCATGCAGACCGTCCTTCAGATGAAGAAGCGGAACGAGGACGACTTCTGGAAGTGGGCGAAGGCGTTCCACGCGAACGTCCTGCAGTACACCAAGAGCGGTGCCGGCCCGATGGGGATCCTTGAGCGCGCGGAGGCGTCGATTGGTGTTGTCTTCTCACACGACATCTTCGTCTCGGTGGAGAAGGGCCTCCCGATCAAGATCGTCTTCCCGACCGATGGCACGGGCTACGAGGTTGGCGGCATGGCGTTGATCAAGGGCGCCAAGAATGTCGCCAGTGCAAAGAAGTGGATCGACTGGGCACTGACGGTAGAGGCCCAGGAGATCGGTGCGACAGCCAAGGCGTACCAAGCACCAACGAACCCGAAGGCGAAGGTGCCGAAGCCGGAGTTCCTGCAGGTGAAGTTGATCGACTACGACTTCACGTACGCTGGCACGATGGAGGAGAAGATCCGCACCAAGTTCACTGAGGATATTGCGCCGCAACCGAAGTCTTGACGGTGCTTCGGTTGCGTTTGTCGGCCCGTACGGTACGTTCGTGACGAACATGACG
>CAILQO010000175.1 GCA_903836285.1 uncultured Chloroflexota bacterium | reverse complement strand
TGACTGGAGTTCAGACGTGTGCTCTTCCGATCTTGCAAGCGTGCAGGTGACCATCACCGGGAACGGCTACGCCCCCCCCGCATCCGTCTCATTCGGCGACGGTGTGTCGGTCTCCAACGTCGTCGTCAAGAGCGCGACCGAGATCACGGCCGACCTGGCAGTCGCCGCCGGTGCTGGCCCGGGGTCGCGGTCAGTCTCGGTGTCGGTTGGCGGCAAGACGGTTACCAGCGCAAGCAAGTTCACGGTGCTTGGCGCGCCCCCGCCGACCGCGGTCCCGGCGCCGGCCGGCGGTGGTGGAGGTGGGACGGGCGGCGCCGCCGCGAAGCCGACCGACGTCCCGACGGCGACGCCTGAGCCGACGGCGACGCCAATTCCGACAATCACGCCGATCCCGACGGCGACGCCGTACGGGCTTGTCGGGCAGGCAAATGGCATCACGCTGCAGGCGGCGGTTGCACCCGCCGGGCAGGTCGGGGAGGCCGTCCTGGGCGCGCCGCAGCAGGCGCAGTCGGCGGTGAACTTCGTCGCGCCGAGCGGGATCGGCGTGGCGGCGGTCGTGGAGTCGAAGGACCCGAAGGCGGTCACGAGTGCAAACCCGTCGCTTGCCGACGCAGCGAAGCGCCCCGCCGAGGACCAGCCATCAAATATCGAGCTGCGCCGATCGATTCAGGTCAGCCTGTACGACAACATCTCCGGTCGCAAGCTTGTGGAACACCAGGACCCGGTGGTCGTTCGCCTCGCATTCGAGTCCGCGGACCTCGAAACCGCCGGTAATGACC
Source organism: uncultured Chloroflexota bacterium (assembly GCA_903836285.1). Lineage (GTDB taxonomy): Bacteria > Chloroflexota > UBA11872 > UBA12225 > UBA12225 > CAILQO01. The sequence continues at coordinate 2,431 of CAILQO010000175.1, read as the reverse complement.
CGGATCGCCTGGGCATCGTGGTCGTGCGCACCCCGGAGGAGGCGACCCCGGCCTGCCCGGCGGGGGTGTTCGTGCTGCCTGCGCGCTTCGACCCGGATGCACGGACGCTCACGATCAGCACGCTGTGCACGTCGATCTTCAGCTTGGCGGTGCTGTCAGAAGGGCCAGCTGATCAGGACTTCCAGATCCAGGGCGGGCGGTTCTACACACAGGCGAACGGGTTCGGCAGCCGGGGTTCGGTCGGCTACGCCGTCATCGACGACGGGCAGGCGTCCTTCCAGACCGAGTTCACCCGCCGTGGCGGGGTGAAGGCACTCGGCTATCCGGCGAGCCGGCGCTTCGTGCGCGATGGCTTCCAAACGCAGGTTTACCAGCGGTACGTGCTGCAGTGGCGCCCTGACCGCAACGAGGCGCTCTTCGTCAACGTCTTCGATGAGTTGCACGAACGCGGGTACGACGCCATCCTCGAGACCCGGTACAACATCCCGCCGCCGTTCGACATTGGCCCGGACGAGGGACTGTCGTTCCAGGAGGTTGTGCGACTGCACGTCGGCAACATCATGACCGGGCGTGACCTGGCAGGGAACGACATCCCCGACCTCGAACCCGCCGTGATGCGGGCGCTTGCGAATTTCGTCTTCGCGGACGACGATTGGATGAGCCACTACGGACTGCCAGTCAGCGTGGCGCGACTTCCCACCAGCGTCGTGCTGCGGATGCAGCGGGCGTCGTTCCAGTACTGGCTCGAGGACGTGCCGTTCGCACGCGCCGGGCAGGTGACCACCATCCTCGGTGGTGACATCGCCAAGGCGGTCGGGCTGTACCGGAACGAGGAGATCGCCCCCGAACTTTCGGAGGCGTACCAGCGGGTGCCCGGTCCGGGAGCAAGCGCACCGGTTCCGGGCGCGTCGGCGCGAACCACCGCTGACCTGGTGGCTGCGGCGGTGGCACCCGTCTGGGATGCAGTCGTTGAGGGGGTTCGCCGGGTGCTCCCGGAGTGGCTGGTCTCGCCGACGCGCGCGGGCAGCGTGTCGCGCGCCGGCGCAACGTAGTTGGCGGAGGTGCCTGTCGCGGTATTCGGTCACGGAACGGGCGCGACCACGTTGCTACCCTTGGGATGACCCGGCAGGGCAAGGCGACCCCGGCGGAGTGCAAGCGCGGCGCGGTACGCCGAACGCCGGCGCACGGAGGGGCTTCCTCCCGTCCCGAGGTTGCGAGGGCTTGGCGATGGTGACAGGCGTGACGGGCGTGTCCCCGCAACCGTTGGCGTCGCCAGCGGTCGGCGTGGCCATGCCCGGAACGGTGGGCCACATGCCGCCGCCGACGGCCGTCCCGCACACCGTTCCCATCGCCTACGACGACTACCTCGAGGACGAGGAATGGCGCATTGAGGGGCGCTGGCGCTGGCTGATGACGGCGCTCCTGATGCTGGGGCTTGCCGGCTTCATCGTGAACCAGGAGACGTACGCCGCCACGACCTTCACGGTCCGGAACCCCAACAACGCCTTCCAGACGGGCTACGTCGAGCTTTCGATCAATGGCAATCCCGTGAACACGGCGATCCTCACGGCGTACGACTTGATGCCCGCGGAGTCGGCCGCCGGCGCGATCACCATTGCCAATACCGGCACTGAGGACATCGGCATGCTCCGCGTGACGACGGAGAGTGCGGTCCTGCCGGCGCCAGTGCTGCTCTCCGACATGACCAACGGCCTGCAGATCGCTTACGACCGCTGTACCGAACCCTGGACCGCCACCAGCCCCTCGACGTGCCCGGGGCAGCAGACGCAGGCGTTCTTTGCCTGCAAGGCGGTCAGTTACGGCACCCTGATCGGATACCCGGGCACCGGCTTGCCCCCCGGCGGCAAGGACTTTGTGCGGGTGCGGATCACCCTCCCGGAGACCGCCGGTCGCGAGTTCATGGGCCTGGCGGCGAGCTTGAAGTTCACCTTCACCGCGTCGCAGGAGCCGGCGCCGCTGACGCCCGAGACGTGCTCCATGCTGACCCCGACCCCCGGGCCGACCTCGACGGTGGTGGCGGGGGCGATCGTTGCGACCGCGACCAACACGCCAACGGCGACGATCACGCGGACGATCACCCCGACAACGACGCCGGTGGGGGCGCACGGTGAACCGAACACGCCCGTGCCTGCCACGCGGACCTACGGCCCGGGGACCCCGTCGCCGACGGTGACGCCTGTCCCCGCGTTGGCCACCGTGCCGACCTCGACGCCGGTGGGGGCGCACGGCGACCCGGCAACGCCTGGGCCGCCGCCACCCACGCCCAGCCCGTTCCTCGGCTCACGCGCCTCGCCGACGCCGTACGTGCTGCACATGAAGTCGGCCCCTGACGAGTCGGCTGATGGGGCGCTGCCGTGATCCCGGCAAATACCTTCCCACCAGCCGGCGTGGCCGCAATCCCGGCGCCACC
>CAILQO010000174.1 GCA_903836285.1 uncultured Chloroflexota bacterium | reverse complement strand
GCCGGTTGGTCGGGGCGGGGGCACCGTCGTCGTTCCCGTTGGCTAGTTCGGGTCGCGCAGGCGCCTCCACGCCGACCACCCGTACATGGCCGCGCCGACGGCGCCTAGGGTCCCGGCGGCGAGGTATCCCCACGGCGACCGCCGTGCGACCGCGTGACCAACGGCGGCGAAACGATGAGATGAGGCTTGGCCCCGTCCGACTTAAGAGCTAGACCAGTGGCGGAGCCATCGTGCAGCTGGACCGCTGACTGTCCGTTTGCTGCCAGGCAGCCGCAGGTACCGAGGCCCTCAACGACTTGGATTCGCGATTTGACACAAGTGCTTCAGCAAAGTAGGTTGCCGAGAGGCCGGATGGCGTTGGGTGTCTGTGTAGGCGCATGGCAACGCTGGGCGGTGCTGCCGCGGGGCACGGCGCGAGGAAGGGATTTACAAGTGGAACGGCGACGGATTTTGCAGAGCGGGGCAGTGTCGATAGGGGCGCTTCTCGCAGCATGCGGCGAGGCAGCCCCCCAGGCTCCAGCTATTGGCAAGACAGCAGAACCGACAAAGGCTTCGGCGCCGGCCCCCACGGCGGCGCCAGCCCTTGCGCCAACCACGGCGCCGGCAGCTGCGCCTGCGACATCCAGCAACAAGATATTCACCATGGTCGACAAGACTTGGGCCGACCTTGGGATGCTTGATGCGACGGTGCGATTCAATCAAGAACGAGCGGACTTGGGCAACGTGACGCTCGAGGAGACTGCGCAAGGATGGGACACCAAAGTCCTTGCTCAGATCAAGGAAAAGAACCTTCGTTGGAGTGGCCACGGCTACGCGGCCTTCTTCGATTCTTTCAAGTACATCAAGGCGGGCCTCGTTGCGCCGCTCGACGACTACCTCAAGGCGAGCAAGGTCGGTTGGGGGGGCAAGCAAAAGGACTCCTATTTCACATCGAGGATATACGATGCCCTGCAATTCCAAGGAAAGCAATACTTCATCCCAATGAAGGCGAATGCACATCTTGTCGGGTATCGGGAGGATTACCTCCAGATGGCTGGGTACGACAAGTTCCCGGGAACGTGGGACGATGTCGATAAGATGATGCGAAAAATGAAACCTCTCGTGGCAAAAGACGAGGTTATGCCGATGGGCATCTCTCGTGACCTATTTCGCACGATCGGCACGATGTTTACAACATTTATCGAGAAGCCGTTTGATGACCAAGGAGTCCTCAAGTTCGATAGCCAAGAGTGGTTCATGTTGTTAGAACTGCTCAAGAAATGGAAAGATGACGGCTTAGCCAGGCTCGACCCTAATGCTGACCACTACGACGTATGGCAGAAAGGCAAGTTTGCGTTCTCCCTGGGGTCCCACTCGCTGGTCCGCACGGGACGGCAGATCTGGGGAACGGCGAAGGTCAAGGGGGCCAGCCCGGCGCAAGCGAATGCGAGTGCCCCGGCGCGCACGTGGATCCACATCGACTCCGGGTTCGTCTTTCCCGGAGCGCCAAACCCACAACTCGCGACCGACTGGCTGCTATCCATCCTCGGCCCGGAAGGCGCGATTGCCGAACGGTGGTGGCGCGGGGTGACGACGTTCTCCGGCCAGCCAGTTCACCAGAACTGGATTGACAAGGTCCTGAAGGACAACAAGGACCTTGTGGAGGTCAATGACGTCCTCAAGTTGGTGCCAAACAGCCAAATAATCACCCTTCCAGTCGCTGGCGCGTACGCGATCACCGAGTCGAAGATTTGGCCGCACCTTGACCGCTTCTTCAAGGGAGAAACCGGCATCAAGGACGCGATGAGCACCGCACGTAAGGAAGTTGACGAGGAGATCGCGAAGCAACTTAAGTGACCCTTGACATAGCGTCGATCGGTAAGCGTGTCGCACGTGGCAGCGACACGCCCCTCATGATCGCAAGCGAAGTGCGGGGGTGAGTTGATGGCGAGTTCTCCGTCGGGCGCGGTCGCGACCGCGTCGGCGTGGTGGCAGGCCGTGCGTGCCGTGCGCCGCGAGGCGTGGGGCGAGGGCCTCACCGGCATGCTGTTCGTTGGTCCGGCGGTCGTCCTCTTCCTAGTATTCAATGCGTACCCGATTATCCGCGGTATCGTCATCGCTTTTTCCGATTACCGATACTTGGTGCCTGATCATTCACCGTTCAACGGCATTGACAACTGGTTCGTGATGGCAAATGATCGGGTTTTCTGGGAGTCATTTGGAAGATCGCTGCAGTATACCGCCATATATTTCGGACTGAATTTTGTAATGGCCTTCTTCGTCGCTGTACTGATTAGCCAGATTCACGGATCTCGCGAGGCGGGCGTTTACCGAGTGATGTCGTATTTGCCGGTAATCCTGCCTGCCTCCGTCGCATTGCTGGTATGGCGACAATTTCTGAGTCCCGAGTTTGGATACATTGCAGTCCTTCTAAAAGAACTATTTGGGTCGACGGTATCAACATGGCTCCGGGCGTCGCATGCCGTAGTTCCAATCCTCGCAACGATTGCGGCATGGAAGGCCATGGGCAGTAACGTATTATTACTTCTCGTTGGTCTATATAATATTAATAGCGAACTATACGAGGCGGCGTCGATTGACGGTGCCGGTTGGTGGAGGCGCTTGACTTCGATCACAATCCCACTGTTACTGCCGACGTTTACGATCATTTTCGTGCTGGCGGCTGGCGTTCTCGGTGAGGCGGAGGCATCACTGATCTATTACGGCGTGACCGATGCCGGGCCGGAAGGTGCTGGGCGGTTGATCGGTCGGTATGCCTACGAGGTGGCCTTCCTGCAGGGGGACCTCCGATGGGGTTACGCGGCGGCGATGAACTTGACGGTCGGACTTACTTCCATGGCTATTTCGGGTCTGGTCTTCCGCGTGCTGCGTTCAGGACGGGTGTAATGGTCGACGTCACGGTGACTGCCCCGTCGGCTCGGCATGATCAGGTGAGGACACCGCGTCCCCTCGCGCGTAGTTGGTTGGCGAAATACCGTGAAGGTCTCATCATCAGACTTCTATTATGGATGCTCCTCATCTATTTCCTTGCTCCGATTATTTGGGCAATATCTTCTTCTCTAAAAACTAGAGCAGAATTATTCCAGGCAACCCCAAGTTTTATAACGTTTAATCCGACCTTAGCCAACTACGAATATGCGATAAAAAGATTAACTGGATTTGGTTTATTTTTCCGCAATTCACTTATCGTTACCCTAGGCGCAACAATATTACAAACAATTCTTTCGACTCTTGCCGGTTACGGCTTTGCGCGACTGCGTTTCAAAGGTAGAGATCTCATATTTTATACTATGATCATGCTTATTTTCGTTCCTCGAGCGGGAGGGCTGATGGCACAATATGAGCTTATGAGTCTACTTGGACTACGTAATAGTATCTTCGGATTAATACTCGCTTTTTCGGCAGG
>CAILQO010000173.1 GCA_903836285.1 uncultured Chloroflexota bacterium | reverse complement strand
CCGCCAACCGGGCATCCTCGACAGACACGCCGTCAGCGTCGCGCATGGCCCGCGCCGCGTCCGCCGACATCGCCCCGGTCATCAACCGACTCCCGAGGCATCCCACGCCAAAGCGCGTCGGCTCCTCGGACGCAAACACGACCACGTCGATCGACCGCCGTGGAACGAACCCGGCGCGACGCAGGCCACGAAGCGCCTCGATGGCACCGACCACGCCGTAGCACCCGTCGTAGCGCCCCGCGTTCGGGATCGCATCCACGTGGCTACCTGTCGCGACCGGCGCGAGCGAACCCTCCGTGCCATGCCAGCGGGCAAAGATCGTGCCGATTGGGTCGGTGCGGATCGTCAGCCCCTCGGCCTCAAGCAAGGTGCGCACGTACGCCCGTCCGGCGAGGTCGGTGGGCGTCCAAAGGACGCGCGTCACCGCGGGAGGCGGAGCCTCCGTAAAGGTCCCGAGGTGCGCGAGTTCTGCCTCGATGCGGGCGCCATCGATTGCAAGGCGCGCGTCGTCAACCACCGCCACGTTACTCGGCCCCGGGAACGGTTGTGACGTCACGCAGCGGGTGCCGGTTCCCATTCTTGTAGTACAGGTACCGCGCCGGTTCCTTGCCGACCGCCGCGAACCACTGCGGGCAGAACGGCCCCATCCACAACTGGTCGCCCTCCTGCACCGGGTACCAGTCGTCCTCCAATCGGTAAATCCCGCCGCCCTGCAAGAACAGCAGGCCGTGTTCCATGTAGTGCGACTCGACCAACGGCAGGCACGCGCCAGGTTCAAACGTGAACACGTTCATGCCGAAGTCGTAGCCAAGGTCGTCCGGGATCAGTGTCTGCAAGCGTGCATCTGGGTCGCCCAGAAACGGCAGCTTCGGCACGTCGGCCAACGACCGGGCAATCGCCGCCGGCGGGTTCGCACCGACCGGCACCGAGATGGCGTGGCGATCAACGATGAGCAACTGCGTCGCCTCGGTGGCGACGAGTGCCAACAGTGCCCCCGGCGGCGCGTAGAGGTAGCCCTCGTACCCGAGGTCAACGCGCCCGATCCCGCGCGCCTCAGCGGTAACACCGCCGTCGACGACAAACACAAACCGCTCGACACCGGGAGGCGGTGCACCGGCCCGTGCACCGGCCTCCATTTCGGCGACGTATTGGACGAACCCGGCGCCCATCTGCGGGCTAACCGTCACAATGACGCGGCTACTGGTCCACCCGGGCAGAGTCGTACGTACATGGCTTTCGGCCGTGATCACCGCGTGCCGCGCACCAAGTCGCGTCCGCGTCGTCGGGGGCAAGGGCATCCCGTTCCTCCTCCGGCGCGACCGCGCGCGCCCGTCCGAAACGTACCCGGAGGCGCATCCGCCGGGCGCGAGCTACGCCGCCACGCGACCAACTGGGCGCACCAGTCGTCCACGAGGTTCGCCGACGGGCGCCCCCTTCTCGGCGACAACCTCGCCGCGCAAAATGGTGCGCACCACAAGGCCGCGCACCGTCCGCCCCACGAACGGCGACTGTGGGTGCCGGTAGTGCAAGGTCGCCTGCGAAACCACGTGCCGGTTGCGCAGATCCACGAGGGCGAGATCGGCGTCCGCCCCCACTGAGATCGTTCCCTTGCTTGGGGCTAGGCCGAACCGGGCCGCCGGGCCGGCGGCGACCAATCGCACGATGGAACCGAGGTCAAGCCCGTGAGCCGGCCCCTCTTCCAGCAGTGTCCCGAGAGTCGTCTGCACGCCCGGAATGCCACCCCACATCGCAAAGAAGTCGTCACCCTCCTTCATGGATGGCGGCGACGGCGAATGGTCAGACACCACCATGTCCACCGCACCCGAGGTGACCGCGGCCCAGAGCCGGGCGCGTTCCTCGGCGTTACGTACCGGCGGCGCGCACTTGCCAATTGCACCGAGACGGGCCACGTCCTCGTCGGTGAACGTCAGGTAGTGCGGGCACGTCTCGCTCGTTACGTCGACGCCTCGCGCGCGCGCCTCAGCGATCATGACGGCACCACGCCCACTGCTGACGTGCACCACATGCAGGCGCGCGCCGGTTGCCTCGGCAAGGTGGATCGCGCGGGAGATTGCCTCAGTCTCGGCGAGGACCGGTCTCGACGCGGCCCACGCCATCGCGCCACGCTGACCCGCCCCGCGCGCCTCCGCCGTCAAGCCCCGCGTGATCGCATCACTCTCGGCGTGGACCGCCACGATCATCCCAAGCGAGGCCGCAACCTCCATCCCGCGAAGCAGCGTGTAGTCGTCGGATGCGGGGAACTCAGGCAGGCCACTGTCCGACATGAACGCTTTGACGGCGATTGCTCCACGGGCATGGAGTTCCGGCAGGGCAGCGACGTTGCCGGGGACCAGCCCTCCCCAAAGGGAAAAGTCAGCGTGCGACACCCGTGACGCGATCGCAACCTTCTCGTCGAACGATGGCCCATCGAGCGTCAGTGGCAGGTTGTTGAGCGGCATGTCGCCGAATGTCGTGCCTCCGCCAGCGACAAGGGCACGGCTTCCGGTGGCCAAGCCCTCCAGTCCGCGCGCCCCGGCTCGTTGAAGTGCACATGAGTGTCCACTGCGCCGGGAAAGGCGTGCAGGCCCGCGGCATCAAACTCGGCCGCACCGGCCGGCGCGGCAAGGTCTCGGCCTATCGCCACCACCACGCCGTCCTCGACAAGGATGTCGGCATCCGTACCGCCGTCTGGGCGGACGAGTGTCGCCCCGCGCACCAGCAGCCGGTCCGTCATGCCACGACCTCCGATCGCGCCAGGAACGATCCCGCGCGCACTTTCGTTGCCACCTCGTCAACCGTCGCGATCAATACGCGCAGTGCGGCGAGGACATCGCCTCCCAAGGCCGACTCGGAGGGGTGGTGGCTGATCCCACCGGGGGATCGCACGAACAGCATGCCGATCGGCGCGACCGATGACATCACCATCGCGTCGTGCCCGGCGCCGCTCGTCATCACGCGCAGCGGACCCATGCCCGTGCGCCGCGCAGCCGCCTGGATCGCCGCGGTCACGGCACCGTGACACGGCGTCGCGGCGACCTCCATCTCCGGGGTGACGACGAGGTCAAGGTCGCGGCTCGCGGCGGCCTGGCGCGCCGCCTCGAGGATCGATCCGACCGCTGACACGCGCACCGAATCGTCGGCGTGGCGGATGTCCATGGTGATCGTCGCCGCCCCCGGGATGACGTTCGCCGCGCCCGGGGCGACTGCGATTTCTCCCACCGTAGCGACCAGGCCTGGCACATCGCGGGCGACCCGCTCGGCCACGAGGATGGCCTCCGCCGCGCCTGCCAATGCGTCGCGGCGTGCAGGCATCGGCGTGGTGCCCGCATGGTTCGCCTGCCCCGTGAAGGCCAGTCTGAGGCGCTCCGGCCCCACGATCGCCTCGACGACCCCCAGCGCCGCCCCGGCGAGGTCCACGATCGGGCCCTGCTCGATGTGTGGTTCGATGTAGGCAAGAACGTCGGCGCCCCGATACCTCGCCCGTGGCGGCGCATCCGAGTTGCCCCCCGCGTCGCAGATCGCACCGGCCAAGGTGATGCCCTCGTCATCCGCGCGCGCGAGCCACTCGTCAGGGAGCGTGCCGGTGGCGAATCGGCTCCCAAGAAACGGTGCCGCGAAGCGCACGCCTTCCTCGCCGGCAAACGCAACGACCTCCAACGCGAACGGCAGCCCCGGGTCGCCTTCGTCCTCGCGCGCCGCGAGGTACGCCATCGCGGCGATGCCCAGCAGGACTCCAAGCGGCCCGTCGTACTTTCCAGCGTCGCGGACCGTGTCCACGTGCGACCCGATGACCAGCGCCGGTCCGCCGTCGCCAGCGTGCTCAAGTCGGCCGAACACGTTTCCGACCGCGTCGCGCGTGACCGTGGCGCCAGCTTCCGTCAGCCACGATGCAACGAGGTCCTCAGCATCACGGGCCGGCCCGGTCAGCGGCCGACGCACCAGTCGCCCGGCATCTTCGGAGATCGACCCAAGCCGGTCGGCGCGGGCCATGACCGTCGCCGCTAGCTCGGCCGTCGTGACCACCTTCAGCTACCCCGGTACGTTGAGTACGCCCACGGGGATACCAGCAACGGCACGTGGTAGTGTCCGGCTGGGTCGGCGACCGCAAAGCGCACCGGGACTACATCGAGGAACGTCGGGTCTGGCAGCACGACGCCACGTGCCCGGAAGTAGTCGCCCACGTGGAAGCTGATCTCGTAGCGGCCCGCATGCAAGTCGTCACCGGACAGCAGTCCGCCGTCCAAGCGCCCGTCGGCATTGGTACATGCGTCCCGCAACACGGTCACCACGTCGCCGACGACGCGGCGCAACTCGACCCGCACCCCGACCGCCGGGCCCCCGTGCATCGTGTCGAGGACATGCGTCGTCAGGCGCCCTTCACTCGCCATCGCTACTGGCCCGCCACGTCATCGCGATGGATTACCAGCGACAGGCTGCCGTACGGCGGACGCGGGTCGCAGTACGACGCAACCTTCGTCCCATCGGTTGCGCGCACGACGACGTCCCACAGGCGATTCTGCGCCTCAAAGCTGATGGATGCGAGCTGCGGGAAGCGCGCAAGCAGCCGCTTGCCCATCTCCCAGATCAGGTGTTGGATCGACATGCTGACGAAGTCGTGAAACGTCACTGCACACAGGTCACGCACCTGCTCTGCCGCCACGTAGCGGGCGTGGGTCGGGTCGATCGCGTCGTGCGGGTCGGTGTACTTCCAGCCGACGTCCATGAAGATGTACAGCGGCCGGTCGACCCGCTCCTCCAGCGTCGTGAACCCGTCACGCACAAACCGGGCGAATGCAGAACCGGTGACCTTGATCAGGTGGATGTCTACCATGCCGGCCTGGAGTGCGGTCACCTTGGTGCCGTCACCATCGCGGTGGACGTCCAGTTCGGCGGTGGCATGTTCGCCCCGGCCATGGCTGAAGAGCACCGGGCTTGCCTCAAAAAGCCCCTCCTCGGTTGGCACCGGCGCCGCGTGGAACGGGATCTCACGTCCGCGCACGCGCACCCACCCCATTTGGGCGTACGTCAACAGGAACTGCGTGCCCAGGAACTCCAGGAAGCCCTCAAGCGTGGCGCCGGTGTACGCGATCGCCTGCCCATGGATGAAGTTCTTCATCGAGTCGGTCGCGACGACCTGGGAGTTGTCGCCTTCGGTGTACGCAGGCAGGAAGGCGTCGCCGTACACCTCGACGTCGATGTCGTACGCAAATAGCGTATTGGTGCGACCCGAAAACGGCGACTCTGGGATCGGCGTCACCCCCGCGAGGGGCGCACCGTAGAAGCGGTAGACGCAGACGTTGCCCTTGCCATAGCGAATCTCGGCGGTCATAGGGAACCTCCTTCTGCACGGCGCGCCAGGGTCGGGCGCGGTGTCATTCGTCGTGGGCTACTGCGCGATGGCCTGATCCAGGCGGATGCGGGCGATGCGCGCAATCTGGGCGAGGGCGGTCGACACTTCCGATGCACGGTCGTTTGCGATCCGGCGCTCGAACGCCTGCAGGATCTGCGCGCGTGTGTTGTCCCGGACTGCGATGATGAACGGGAAGCCAAAGCGATCTCGGTACCGGGTGTTCAGCTCAGTGAACCGCGCAAATTCCTCCGGCGACAGCTGGTCAAGCCCGGCGCTTGCCTGTTCCGCCGTGGAAGAGTCGCTGAGTTTCAGGCGGGTGCCAAGATCGGGGTGGGCGCGGATCAGTGCAAGGTGCCCCGCCTCACCCGCACCTTGCATGGCCTCGACCATCGCGCCATGCAACGCATCGACGTCTGCAAAAGGCCTCTTGCCCGCGACGGCCCGCGCGACCCAAGGCGAGTGTTCAAAGATGCCCCCGAGTGCCTCGACAAAGTCGTCGGTGGGCATGGCATTCAGGTCACGCAGGTCCACGTCGTGACCGTACGCCTACGGCCGCCCTGCGCGCCAATCGCCGCCACCCGTCCCACGCCACGTGTGCGCCCGTGGGACAATCGGGGAGGCACCTGTTCGCCATGGAGGACTGCCGGATGGACTCGCACGTGCGCCGTGATCGCACACCTCCCGCGCGACGCGCACCAGCCTCGCGCCGTTCCGCACTCACCGTGGCCGGCGCCGCCGTGGTGCTCGCGGCTTGTGAGGCGCCGGGGATGCCGTCGTCCCCGGCAGCGTCCGGGCAAGCCGGCACCAAGCCCGCTGGCACGTCCGGCACCGAGATCCGCATCCAGACGGTCACACAGCCGGATATGGGGGGATGGATCGAGGAGGCGTTGAAGCAGGACATCGACGGCCGCAAGGCAAAGCAACCGAACGTTAGCGTCAAGGTCGAGACCTTCGGTGCGTGGACCGACAAGTACCTGCCCGAGATGGAGAAGGTGTGGGCTTCCGGCACGCCCGGAGACCTCGTGTGGTACCCACCGCGCCACCGTTCCCATCTGATCTGGGGGAGCCGACGCAACCTTGTTCGCGACCTCACGAGCGACTTGCGCGGGCAGAAGTTCGACCTCGGCCAGTTCTACAAGGCGTCCATCGACCAGAACTCCGAAGCCGGCAAGGTCTTCTTCCTGCCGTACGTGTCGGAACCGGTTTGTCCGATCGTGGCGGTGAACAAGGGTGCGGTGCAGTCGGCCGGCCTGACGATGCCGACGGACGACTGGACGTTTGACGACCTCGCCGAGTGGGGCCAGAAGGCCGCCGGCCGGGGCCTCTACGGCTACTCGCGTGCCGACAGCGGCAACGACGCCTTCACCAGTTCGCCATTCCTGCGCCAGTGGGGTGTCGAACCGGTCGACCCGACCGGGCGCAAGGCAACGTTCCTCGATACGCGCGACGCCTTCGTGCAGGCCCTGACCTTCAGGGCGAACCTCGTCGGCAACTGGAAGGTTTCGCCGCCAGCGTCGCCTCCGCCCAACTACATCAACCTGTTTGGTCAGGAGCAGAAGCTGCTCGCCATGGACGGGTGGCCGGTCCGCATTGGCTGGCTTCCCAAGCAGTTCAAGAGCCTCGACGTCGAGTTCCTGCTCACGCCAACCGTCCGCAAAGGTGACAAGCGCCGGTCGCTCCTGAACGAGCATGTCTTCGGCATCACCAAAGCGACAAAGAACCCGGATGAGGCACTCGCGGTACTCACGTGGCTTGCCGGCAAGGAGATGGCCGTGCAAGGCGTCACACAGGGGTTCAAGGGGCCGAACGCCCGCCCAGACGCGTGGTCGGACCCACGCATCCTCGACCGTGCGCCGATCTACAAGCGTCTGCGCACGCTAATGGAGGGGATCGAAGCCGACTACCTCGTGGCGAACTTCCGCGGGGAAGAGTTCGATACCGCGACCAACTGGGGCGCCGTCGAGCGCGGGGAGATGACGCCAGCAGCGATGGCGGATGAGGTCCAGCGGAAGGCCCAGGAGGTCTTGGACCGCCAACCAGTCGCGTAACCCGTTCAGGGTGGCTGCGCCTTGATCAGGTGCGGTCGGGCCTCTGGTCAGGGCGCGGCGGTGAGGGCGGGCGTTGGGGCCGGCCTTCCCCTCCCGGTGGAATGGAACCGCCGACACGGAACGACTGGTTCGGGCGGGGCCTCGGCGGTTGGCCGGGCGGGCCTCCCGGGCGCTGTGGGATCTGCCCGCGGATCGCCGGGCGTGAGGCTGGCGCCGAGGGGGTCCCGGGCCCACCAATCGCACCACCGGGCACCTGCGAGCCACCACGACCCAACCCACCGAGGAGCGACCCAAGGCCAGCCATCGCGTCGGCGGGTATCTGCGTTGAGGCCGCCGCCGCTCCGGCAGCCCGACGATTCTCGTCGGTCACGTCCTGCACAAGCTCGTAGCGCAGCACCGTGATGTGCCGGGGCGCCTGGATGCCAATCTTGACGTGATCGCCCTCGATCGCGAGCACGATCACCTCGATCTCGTCGCCGATCCGGATACGCTGCTCTGTTTTCCGGCTCAGGACGAGCATGATGGCTCCTGGCGTACGTCATGGGGGCGCGGCCGCGCGCCCGGAAGCGGGTCGCCTACGCGCCGCTGCTGATCAGCGGATGGCGCAAGGAGTATCGCGCATCACTCAGGATAACCTGCTTGCCCAAGCCCCGCTTGCGGTTCACAATGATCGGGGCCAAAAGGTTGACCGTGGAGTGCCGTGGGTCGCCGACGATCGTGACGATCGACCAAATATCGGCGTCGTCCGGGTCCTCCAGCTCAAGCTGGTAGGCATCGTCGCCGCTGATCTCCGCCGCGTAGTCGGGAAGCAGCAGCGTCGGCGCGATCACGACGAAGGCCAGCGCCGGATCTTCGATCGACTGCAGCCACGCACACGGGGCGAGACGGGTATCGGCCACCACCGCGAACTGGCGGAGGTGTTCCATGCCGACAAGCCCTTGGTCGAACGTCACCACATCTGTGCTGGCGACGTCCAGGGCTTCCGTCTGCCCGAAACGCACAACCTGCAGGTGGCGGGTCGCCCTCGTGGTCGCGTCCTGCGCCGCCGTCCGACCAGTCATCGCGACTGCTGCCGATGCCATGCGATGTCCCACCCCTTGCAATGATCAGGACTTCCTGCCAGAAGCCCTGGGAACCGCGAACGAAAACGCCCCGCGGGTTGCGCGACGCTAGTGAACCCCACCCCCATCAACGGAGGTAGTCCATGAGGCTGTTCTGCATCACTCTGGAACCAATCTCGAGGGAGGCCTTGTAGACCGTCTGCTGCGTCGTGAGGCGCGACAGTGCCTCCGTCAGGTCGATGTCCTCATTCACGGAGATCAGGCGACCATTCTCAACGTCGCGAGCCTCACCGCGCGCCTGCGCGAAGTCGAGGTGGTTCGTCTTGGCCCCGACCTGCGCCCGCAGCGAGAGCATCCGGTCGACGGCAACGTCAATCTGGCCAATCGCGGTATTCGACGCCGAGTTCACTGCCGTGCCGCTGAGCAGGGCATCGTAAAACGTCTTCAGCTGCGCCAACATCGGGAGCATCGCCGACGCCGAAATGTTCGTCTCGAGCACCGCTCCCTGCGCCACCTCGTGGCCGAGGCCAAGGCCATCGACCTCAAACACATTGTCGCCGGCGATCGCCGTTAACCCACTTCCGACGACGACGTTTATCCCTACAGTGGAGAACTCAAGTGCGGAGGTCTTCCCGGAGGCAGGCACCGCTACCGTCTGCGCCTCCTGCTTGCCATCAGAAGCGCGCGTCAGCGTCACTGTCACTGAGCCACCTACTGGCGCGCTCACCGCAATGGAGTAGCTGCCCCTCGAGGTCACTGGGCTTTGCGCGGCGATCTGGACGATCCCGTTGTCCACGTTAGGAATGCCATTCGCTGGAGCGAGATCACTGCCCGCACCAGTTCCGGTACCGATCGTCACCCCCGTGTCTCCTTGGTACGAAGCGTTTCCGTTCGCGTCCAAGACAAGGGGGGTGATATCGCTTTTCTGGCCGGAGAAGACGTGCTGATCGACGTCAACCGTCCCGTTCACTGCACTAATGATCTGGCTTCGGATCGCGCTGATCTCCTCCGCCAGCTGCTTGGTGTCACCGCTGGTGAAGGTGCCAGTCGACGCCTGTACGGCAAGCTCGCGGGCGCGCCCGAGCAGGTCGCCAATATCGCTGAGGACCCGGTCGGTGGTATCCAGCCACGTGCGCGCGTGCTCGATGTTGCGCAAGTACTGGGCGTCACGGGACTGCTGCGCCCGGAGTCGCACGCCCGCAGCGGCAGCGGCCGGGTCATCGCCGGGACGAGTGATCCGCTTGCCGCTGGTCAGCTGACGCTGCGTCTGCTGCATCGCCTCGGCGTTCGCCATAATCTGCGAAGCTACTTGGCTTGTCAGCATCCGGGTCGTCACTCGCATGATGTCTCGTCCTTGGGGTTCGGGAGTGGGACTGCTACCAGTGGCGGTGACCGATCAGGCCGGCACCTTCGCTTCCCTGTTCCCAGTATCGGCAGGTCAGCCACATTCTTGAGCGCGCGGCCCAGCGAATGTGCCGCGACACAGGGCGTACGCCGGAAACACCGACCGGGGCCTTTCGGCCCCGGTCGGATGTGGCTTCGGTTCCCTGATGCGACTACAGGCCGACGCGACCCATGCTGTTGATCGTCATCGACAGCAGTTCGTCCAGGGCGGTAATGCCGCGCGCCGCAGCCTGATAGGCGCGCTGGAAGCGGATGAGCTGCGCCGCCTCCTCATCGAGGTTCACCCCGGAAGCAGACTCGCGCCGGGCCGTGAGGTGATCGACCAGCGCCGTCTGGTTCGTCGCCATCTGCGTCGCCTGTCGTGATTCGATGCCGAGCGAACCAATCATCGACGCGTAGTAGTCGTCGAAGGTTGCCGACCCCAGGGCCGCCCACTGCGTCGTGGCGAGGCCAACGATCTTGAGTGCGTTCGAGCTGTCGCCCGCGCCCGCCGACGAGGTGACACCATTGGTCGTCGTCGTACCCGACGCCCGGATCGCCTGCACGTCCGAGGCGACCAGAGGGTCAAGCGACAAGGTCGCCGCCTTCACGATCCCTAGCGGGAATGCCGAGGTGTACACCCGCGGACTCGTTCCCGTGACTCCCGACGCTGCCAAACCGGTGACCTGCAGGAAGTTCGAGGTATCGGTTGCGCTCCCCCACGAGACCGCATTCGTCGATGAGATGACGATCCGGCCCGTCGTCGCATCAAGGTTCCAAGTCGCCCCACCACCGGCCGCCGTGGTGATCTTGCCCATGACCGTATCGAGCGAGTCGGTCGCCGGATCGATCGTGATCGACGTGGTGCCCACCGTGAACCTGCCGGCAACCAAGGTGTCGCCAAGACCCGTCTGGCGCAGCGGCGTCGCTGTCCGCTGCGTATCGAAGAAGTCGGTGTTGGTGGTTGACGAGGCGTAGATGCCGGTGCCACGTCCTTGGGCATGTTGCGCATTCACTGAGGTCACGAGCGTCGAAGCGAGCAGGTTCAGCTTGGAGACCTTGTCCGCCACGACGCCATCGCGCAGGTGGATGAGCGCACCGATGGTGCCGCCTAGGCCGGCCACCGCGGTCCCTCCCGGGGCCCACTGGACCGTGTGCGATGCCTGCCCGCTGACCTTCGGCGTCAGTTCGGCAAGCAGGGCGTTCGCCTTGGTGCCGTCGACGAGGATCCGCCCACCGAGGCGGACCGTCGCGGAACCGTCCGGCTGCTCTTGGTAGGTCGCCCCAGTCAGGGTCACGACCTGATCGATCAATCGGTCGCGCGCGTCCATCAGGTCGTTCGGGTTGTCACCAACCGCGGTGGAGCGCCTGATCTGCAGGTTGAGCGACGCGATTTGCGTCGAGAGGTCGTTGACCTCGCTCACTACCGAAGTGAGCCTGAAGTCTTGGTTCTGGCGGAAGGCCTCAAGCTGCTGCGAGAGGTCCTGAAATGCTGCAACAACTGTCTGCGCCTGCGTCTGCAACTGCGCCCGCGCCGTCGCGCTGCCCGGATTGGTGCTCAGCTCACTCCATGCATTGAAAAAGGTAGTGAGCTGGTTGCCCAAGCCGTTGGTCGATGGTTCATTGAAGAGCGCCTCGACCTGCTGCACGCCGTCCGAGACAACCTGCCAACGCTTCTGCTGCGCCGTTTCAGTCCGCAACTGCTGGTCAACGAACGAGTCCCGCTGGCGCAGGATTTCCGAGACCATGACCCCGGTGCCCATCATCAGACCACCGCCGACCGGGCGGTTGTAGCCTGAGCCAGCGTGGGGCGCCGTCTGGACCAGCTTCGCCTCTTGGCGGGTATAGCCGACAGTGTTGGCGTTCGCGATATTCTGGTTGGTGACGTCCATCGCCGCTTGCTGCGCCTGCAGTGCGCGCAGCAGGGTCGTCAGCCCCATGAAGGATGACCGCATCGGCGGGAGCCCCTCTCTACTTGCTGGTTCTAACGGTGGTGGGGTTCCTGGCGAATGCCCGGCCCCGGCGGCTTAGGCGCGAAGGTCTGCCAGGCGGGGTGGGTCACCGGCGCCAGGCGCGCTTCCCCCGCCAACGAGCGACCCGTACTGCGGGTTCGTCTCGATGGCTTGGAGCAACGATTGCGCGAGATCGTTGACCGAGTCAAGGCACGCCTCAAGCAGGCGGCGGTTCTGCTCGTTCGCGTCTTGAACTCGCGTCGCCACGGCGACCAGTCGGTCACGTGAGCTCACGAGCGGCAGAGCGCGTTCCGGGCCAACTTCCTCGGCGATACGTGAGACCGTGAGCCGCGCGACATCGACGCCGAGACGGGTCGCGAGTGGGCGCAGGACCATGAGCCGCGCCGAGTCGAGGCGTCGGAGCGAAGCCAGCATCGGGCCTTCGCGCCCAACGAGCGAGCCGAGCGCCTCGACATCATTTGCCGCAAGCGCCGCAAACCGTCCGCGCGCAACCTCAAGCATGTCGTCGTAAATCGCGACTTGGGCATCGAGAAGCGACGTGAGATCGACGATCGCATCCTCACCGGTGATCGGGAGGGTGTTGACTGCGAGTTCCTGGGGAGTCATCCGTTGGTGATACCGGTTGCGGGCTTGCCGGTGCGAGCGGTCATCGCGGTACCGAAGCACCGCACGTCTGGGGCCGTGGTCGCGCTGCGACCCCGCCACGGGCAGGCGGGACGTTGCGCGAGGTCGGGCCGCAATCGCTAGCCCGTGAGGTCAGGGTGAGCGAGCATCTTGCCAGCGAGGGCGTACTCGTCCACTTGGTAGGTGCCGTCCTTGATGGCACGGCGCAGTTCCGCAACGAGCTCAGAGCGAACCTCCGGCGCACCTTGCGCGGCTTGGCGCCCCTTCACGAACGCTTTCGCATCCGCGGAGAGCGCCGCGCTGTCGGCAGTGCCGCCAGCCGTGGTCTCCCGTCGCGCTGCCGGGCCACCGCCCGGCTTTTGGACACCGTAGCCTTGCGCAATCTGCGCGGCCCGGAAATCACTGATCTTCATGCCCGTCTCACTTGGTTCGCCGTGGAATCTTGCCCGTTGGGACCGCCGCTGCCCGCGACACTCCATGCCTGCCTACACCAAGGGCGATGCCTTCACCGCCTGGATCGGCCAGTCAACACTCAGAGTATCGGCAAGATCGGCCTCCTTCTTGAGTTACATCAACACCCGCGGCCGATTCCGATGCCAACCGACTAGCCCCGACGCAGGTTGTTCGCGAGGCCAATCATCTCGTCAAGCGTCCGCAGTGCCTGCACCGAAAGGCTGTACGCACGCTGGGCCTGCACCATGTTCGTCATCTCGTCTGCAACGTTCACGTTCGACTTCTCGAGCGTGCCACCCACGAGCTGGCCGAATCCGGCGGTCGTGCCAGGCACGCCAACCTCCGGCGCCCCCGACGTCCCCGTTTCGCGTGCAAGCGTCTGGCCGATTTGCTCCAGCCCTTCAGGGTTCACGAACCGCGCCAATGAGATCTGCCCGACCGTTGCCACGACATCCCTCGCCGCGCCCTCATCGAACCGCGTGGCTTGCACGTCACCGTTTGAGAGGATCGCCAGCGACTGTGCCGACAGGTCATTGCCGACCACGATCGGCCCGTTGTCGGCGCCTAGCACCACCAGCCCGTCACCGTTCACGAGGACTCGCTGCCCACCCACGATATCGAGGTGGAAGCTGCCGTTCCGCGTGAACGCGGTGGCACCGTCCGCTGACCGCACCCGGAAGAACCCGTCGCCGTAAATGGCCACGTCGGTCGGCAGGTCGGTCTGCTCGAGGGCTCCCTGCGTGTACGCCGGGGTAATCGCCGATGGCCTCACGCCCGCCCCAAGCTGGACGTCGTCGACGTTCGTCGCATACGTCGCGTTCTGGTACAGCACGTCCTGGAAGTGGACCTTGGCGGTCTTGAAGCCCGTCGTATTCGCGTTCGCAAGGTTGTTCGCGATGGTGTCGAGCTGCAGCTTGTGGGAAAGCATCCCCGATACGGCCGACCGGACGATCTGCGAGATGGGCATCGAGGGGTCCTTCCTTGGGCGACCGTTCGTCGCCGTGTGAGCCGGGAACGAACCCGGCACCGTCGCCTATGGTCGGGGCGCGCTAAATGCGTCCGATGTCGTTCGCCGCGCGCTGCGTCATCTCATCCTGCAGCTGGACCATCCGTGCCGACGCCTCATACTGGCGTTGCGCGACCATGAGGTCGGACATCGCACGCGCCGGGTCCACGTTCGACTGCTCAAGGTAGCCTTGGCGCACCGTGGTGCCGGTCGATGCAACCGGCTGTGCGAGCCCTCGCTGGTCCTCGAACTGGGTGTTCCCCACCTTCACCAGTTGTTGTGGCTCGGCAAAGTCGAACAGGCCGACCTGTCCAACGAGCTGATCATCAACCAGGATTTCCCCGTTCGCCCGGATCGCAGTCAGGCCGACCGGCAGCGTGACCGGTTGCAGGTTTGCATCAAGGACGAGATCGCCGCGCGTCGTCACCAGCTGGTTCTGGCCGTCGCGACGGAAGCCACCATCGCGCGTGTAGCGAACCCCCTGGGTGGTCTGCACCGCAAACATGCCAGTGCCTTGGATCGCCATGTCGAGCGGGTTGTCGGTCGCTCGGAGGGGTGCCTGCGCGAACCGGATCCACGTGCTCTCCGTCGCGGTGCCGTTCACGAGTCCCCCGATGTTCGGTTGTCCGCGCTCGGAGAACAGGCGGTTCATCAGCAGTTGGGGGAACGCAGTCACCCGAAGCTGGTCCTCGCGGTAGCCAACGGTGTTGACGTTCGCGATGTTGTTGCTGATCTGCTGCGCACGCGTCAGCATGGTGATCATGCCCGCTGTCGCCGCATACGTGCCCCGGATCATCGTCGTCCCGTCCTTCCGCGCCGCGTGAGGGCGCTCTTCCAGTACGTGGTGCTATGGGCGCCGGAACGTGCCCGGCGTGAGCGTTGCCTGCCCCGGCATGCCATTCAGACCGCGCCTGCCGTCGGTGCCTCCCGGTGACCCAGCGAACCGGAGCAGCAGGCGAACCTCCTCGCGACCACGATTGGTTCGCCGGGCAATCGTCGCCAGATCCATCCCGTCCCTCGCCAGTCGCCGGACCTCGTCGGCACTTGCCGGCGCCGCGACCATGTCGACGTCGGCCCCCGCTTGATCGAGCGGGACGACCGCCGCCGGCGCCTCAGGCGCGGCCGGGCCGGGACTCACCGCGATTGCCCGGGAGGCGTCCTCCTGGATCGGGAAGCCACCACCGCCCGCACCATTGGCCGAACCGTTCACGTAGCCCACACGTACCCCGAACGATGCTCCGGCGTCATCATGCCGGAGGTCATTCCGCTCGGGAGCGCGGGCACTTGCGATCGCCTGCTGCAGGCTCACCGCGTCGGCCCGGAGCCGCTCGGTCAGCGCGGCAGCGACTGCAATCGCCTCGCCCAGCATCGCGGACTGGGCGTCAGCCTGCGCAAGCAACTCATGCAGGCGTTCCGTCCGAGTCGCCAACGCGTCGGCGAGGTTGTCGGCCGCCACTTGCAGCTGGCCAAGCGTTCGCCCGACACTCGTCTGCAACTCGTCGTGCTCAACCCGATCGCGAGCATATTCGTCAAGCTCGGTCGCGGTGCGCCGGATCATCCTGGCACCGAGCACCCACGTTGCCACCAAGCCGACGCCAAGCAGCAGGATTGCCACGTCCTGGAAGCTCACGTGCGAAGGTCCAGGCGCGTACCCAAGGACGGGTGAGCGACGAGCGACGTGGGCGACGCAATGACGTCGGCCGGCGCGTCTGCGTCGCGACGGGTGCCGCGCCGGGGGGCGAAGGCGTCGCGCCCGGGACGCCCATGCTCGCGCCGTTCGATCGCCTCCACGGGTCGGCCGGTCGCCGATGGCCGCGATCGCCCTGCACCCCACATCGCCCGCGTCTCGCGCAACTGGTGCTCGGCCTCGATGCGCAACGATTCACGCTGCTGCAACTCCACGAGTTGCGTCGCGCGCTGCGACGATACCTGCACCTCCTGCGCGTCGAGGACCGCGCGGGTCATTGAGAGCGTCACGCCGTCCATCCGACCACTCATCAGTCCGGCCTCATCAGCGACACAAGTTGCGCGCGCAGTCGATGCACCGCACGTCCGTGCAACTGGCAGACACGTGACTCCGAGACGTCGAGGACGAGGCTGATCTCCTTCATGGTCAGTTCCTGCTCGTAATACAAGGAGAGCAGGATCCGTTCGCGCTCCGACAGGGAGCGAATCGCGCCCGCAAGCGCCTCAAGCAGCTCGCCCTCCTCGGTGTGCTGGAGGGGATCGCGGGCCTGACCCGACTCGATCGTGTCAACGAGGGCCGATCCCTCGCCTTCGCCGTCGCCGGTGGACATCGGCGTCTCAAGGGAGACCACCACCGCGGCGGCACTGATGCTCGCCTGGTGGTACTGGTTCATGTCCAGCTTGAGGTCCTTGGCGACCTCTTCGTCGGTCGGTGGGCGTCCGTACTCGGCCTCAAGGCGGGTGAACGCCTTGGCGATTTCCTGACTCCGCTGCCGGGCGGAGCGAGGAATCCAGTCGAGTGACCGCAATTCGTCCAGGATTGCCCCACGGATCCGCGAGATGGCGTACGTCTCAAACTTGACCCCGGTGGTGGGGTCGTAACGATCAATCGCCTCGATCAAGCCCAGGACACCCGACGAAATGACGTCGTCAGAGTCCATCACGCGTGGCAGCATGATCGCAAGGCGCCCGGCGACGTACTTGACCAGCGGCGCGTATTGCAGCACGAGCTGCTCACGAATCGCCGGGTCACGCTCCGCGGTGAAGCGCACCCAGCGGTCCGCAACCATTTCGGGCGTGCGCACCATTCCCGTCGTCATTTCGCCAAGCCCATGCCGCTATGGACCGCCACCAGGAACCCCATCCGATCGTCTACCGACCACTGCGTGCACCGGACTCCGCCCCCTCGCGCAAGAGCGACGCGAGGTCCTGGAAGTCCGCATCGGCGCCATTCGCACCTGCGTTGCCATTCCGCACGACTGACGGTGCAAGGATGCTCTGGTCAATCCCTCCCATCAGGCCGCGCCGGGACTCGACCGCACCATGCCTCGGGAACTCCGACACGCTCGACACGTACGCCTTACTCCGCTCCTTCGCGGCATCCTCAAGCGCCGCGCCGAATGTCAGGGCGAAGAGCCACGACACCAAGCCGACCGCAAAGAACGTGAAGAACGCCCACACCGTCGAGGTGAATGCATCGACGCCGCTGATCATCTCGTAGCCGATCACCAGGAAGGACGACCCGAACGCCAGTGAGATGCCACCGCCGTACAGGCGCATCCTCGTCGAGACCGGTGCCACCTCTTTCGCTGGCTTCGCGGCCTTGGCTGGCTTGGCAGCCTTCGCCGCCTTGCCATCCTTCGCCGGTGCCTGCTCCTTCGCCGTTGGCGCAGCCTCTGCGGTCATGATCGCGTCACCCTCCAGTATCGACTACCCGCCGCCGTCGCGGCCCTCGGGAACTGCGTGCGCCCGCGACCGACCCAAGCGGTCGCGCCAGAATTACGAACCACGTCCGAACCCGAACAGCCGTTGCACGAACCCACCAATGCCAGATCGCTGCGTCGGCGCCGCGGGGCGGGGCGCCCCACCCGAAGCGACCGCACGCGGCACGTCATTCGACGCCATCACCGGGCGGGTCACGGTTGGCCGTGTTGCCGCGGAAGATGTGCGTCCCCGGTCTACCGTTCCCGGCAATTCCCCGTCATCAAAGGACGAGTCGCCGAGGATTCGCATCGCCAGTCGCTCCACCGCCTGCGATGCCGGTGCGCGCGGGGTCAGCAACGTGAACGGCCCCTGTGATCGCACCGCCCGCAATACCGCCGGATCTGCCGGGATGCCCCCGAGCGGCTCGATGTCGACGTCAAGGAACCGCTTGGCAACCGTGACAATGTTCGTCGCCGTCTCACGCGCCTCCGCATCATTCATCGTCTGGTTCACCACGAGGCGCATCCGCATCGGGGCCTCGCCACGCGCCTGGGTGACACGGGACGTGACAACCTTGATCAGGGCATACGCGTCCGTGATGGCCGTCGGTTCTGGCGTGGTCACGATCAGCACGTCGCCGGCGGCCACCACGAACTGCAGCACGTTCGCCGAGATACCGGCGCCGGTATCGAGGATGACGATGTCCGCCATGCCATCGATGCCGCCCAACCGCGCCATCAGGTCGTCGCGCTGGGCATCGGTCAGGTCCGCGAGTTCGGAGAGCCCGGATGCCCCGGGCACAATGCGGACGCCCGCCGGTCCCTCCAGAACCACCTCTTCAAGGCGTCGCTGGCGTGTCAACACGTGTTGCAGTGTGAACTTCGGGTGGAGGCCGAGCAACGCGTCCACGTTGGCCAAGCCAAGATCGCAGTCCAGCACGACGACCTGGTAGCCCTGCTTGGCGAAGGTCACCGCAAGGTTGACCGCGACGTTCGTCTTGCCGACACCACCCTTGCCGCTCGCGACCGCAAGCACGCGGGCCGCGCCACCGAGGCGACGAACGGGTTCCGACGGCCGACGCCGCGCGGCCATCACCCGCAACGCCTGCGCCTGATCTGCGCTCGACGCCACCGGCCGGTCCCCACGTGCGACCTCTTGACCCGGCGTCCGCGTTGAAGCGCGATCCACCGGGACCACTGGAACCCGCGCGCTCGTCATCGCGCGTCTCCCACGCCGACAAGCTCACGTGGCGGACCACCCTTGCCGACCAGGTTCGTCACCGCTTGATCGAGCAGCTGGCCCACCACGAGGTCGGTCAACCGCTCGAGGCTCGCCTCCTCAAGGTCGGTCGGGACGTTCTGGCCCGACGTCATGTAGTAGACCGGGACGTCCTTCGACGCACTACGTGCCACGAGACTCATCACCGGACCAAACACGGTCGTTTCGTCAAGCTTCGTGAGGACGAGACCACCGAGCGGCAGCACGCCGAACCCATCCTGGATATCGATCAGGTCGCGCAACTTCACCGTCGCCGAGACCGTGAGGAGCACCGTCGCACCGGGCAACGTCTCCACGAAGGCCGAAAGCTCGCGGATCTGCGCATCGTTGCGCTGGGCGCAACCAGGACTGTCGACCAGGATGTAGTCTGCATCGGACTGCCGGTCGATCGCCGCCCTCAACTCGTCCGGCGAGTACGCCACCTCGAGCGGCAGTTCCATCAGGTCGGCGTATGTGCCGAGCTGGCTCGCCGCCGCGATCCGGAACGTGTCCGTCGTGACCAAGGCCACGCGCCGGTTCTCCTGCATCGAGAGGTGCGCGGCCAGCTTGGCGAGAGTCGTCGTCTTGCCAACACCGGTTGGGCCGACCAAGACGATGACCGTCGGCCCGGAAGGGTTCGGAGCGATGCGACCGACCTGAATCCGCTCGGCGATCAACTCGCGGACCCGCCCCATCACGGCGGTCGGATCGGTGCCCTTCCCCTCGTTGACCTCGTCCGACACCTGCCCGACGACTTCCAGCGACAGCTGCCCATCAAGCTCCTGCGAGATGAGGTGCTGGTAGATCGTGCGGACGACCGGAAGGTCACGGGGCCACAGCTGCGTCTGTTGCTGGCGCATTAGGCGCTCAACCGAGGCCCGCAAGTCCGACAGGGTGTGCTGCATGTCGCGGAGCCCAGCCGGCGCCGGCGCCTCACCACCAATCGGGGGGGCGGTCGGCCCGGGCTGGCGAGCAGGTGAGGCCGCCTGAGGCGCAGGTGAGGCTGACTGGGGAGCAGGCGGGGCTGGTAGCGGGGCCGGCGGGGGCACAAGCGGCGCCACCACTTGCGAACCCATGGCGCCCCCGGCACGCGGTGCACCGAAGCCACCGCCAGACGGCGACGCTTCCGGCTGCTGAACCGAGGCTTGCGCTTGCTCGGGCTGGGACTCACGCGGGTTCCCGGTGAGATCATCGCCCGGACGGGGCTCCGCTACCTCGTCGGGGGCCAAGACCTCGGCCGAGCCGGACGCGCTCGTCGCATCCACAGGCACGGTCGGTGCTTGCCGGTCAGCGGTCGGGGACGAAGGGCCGATCGCACCACCGCGCGCGGCGCCTGCCGACTGTCCCGCCGGGCCCTGTGACGACGCCGCTGACGGTCGAGGCGACGGCAACACACCGCCACTCGATGTGCCTGACGTCGCCGCCCCACCCTGGGCCTGCCCGCCTTGGGCAAGGAGATCAGCCAGCCGTGAGGTCATCTCCGGCGAGACGCTGCCACCGGTTCGCGGAAGCTGCTCAAGGATGGCCGCCAGTCGACCAGCCCCGTCCATCGGCGCGCTCGAGGCGGCTGGTGGGTTGGCAGCGGCCACTCGTCGCGCTGCCGCCGAGATAGTTGCCTCAACTTCGCCGGCACGACCACCGGACGGGGGCGTTGCCCTCGGCGCGGGCGCGGCGGCGCGCGGGGCGGGCGGGCGCTCCTCGAGAGCGGCCAGGATCTCGACCTCGACGCGCCCGAACATCCCGAACACGCCGCCGGTGCGAACCCGATTCTCCGCCACGATCACTGCGTCGGCGCCAAGCTCCGCCCGGATCTGCTTCAGGGCAGTCGCACGGTCCTCGGCTCGGTATCGCTTTACTTTCATGATTGCGTTTCATGCGTCGAGATGGCTCGCCTCCCGCACGGAGGTGCCTAGTCGACGATGACCATCCCTTCCGCCTGGACATCCACCCCACTTGCGATCTCACTGAATGAGAGCACCACGAGGTTTGGCAGCACACGCTCCGTGAGGCGTCGCACCGCGAGACGCAGACGCGCCGAGCAGAGCAGCACTGGCGCATGCCCAAGCCCTGCGACGCGCTCCATCTCACCGGCCAGCCGCTGCAGCAACGCCTGCGCCCGAACGGGTTCCATGGCGATCATCGTGCCTTGGTCCGTCTGCTTGAGTGCCTCGGTGAGGTGCTGCTCAACCTTCGGGCTGAGCGTGATCACGTGGACCAAGCCATCCGGGCCTCGGTATTGCGCAGAGATTGCCCGTGAGAGGCGCTGCCTCACGTATTCGGTCAGGGCCTCCGTATCTCGCGTCTGGCGCGCGTAGTCGGCCAGCGTCTCCATGATCGTGACCAGATCACGGATGGTGATCCGCTCGCGCAACAGGTTCTGGAGCACCTTCTGGACTTCCCCGACGGAAAGGACGCCGGGAACCAGCTCATCAACAACGGCAGGGTGATCCGCCTTGAGGTTCGACACGAGGGTCTGGACGTCCTGCCGGGACAGGATGCTCGCCGCATTGCCCTTGATCACCTCGGTCAGGTGCGTCGTCAGTACGCTCGGCGGGTCAACAACGGTGTACCCAAGCAGTTCCGCACGGTCCTTCAAGCTTGCCTGGATCCAGAGCGCAGGCAGGCCGAACGCCGGCTCCGTCGTCGGGATGCCCTCAATCTGCTCGTCGGCCATGCCGGCGTTCATTGCGAGGTACTGGTTGATAAGCAGGTCACCCCGCGCCACCTCGACCCCGCGCAACTTGACCACATACTGGCTCGGCTGCAACTGGAGGTTGTCGCGCACGCGAACGGTCGGCAGGATGATCCCCAGGTCGAGCGCCATCTGGCGACGGATGCGTGTGATGCGATCAAGCAGGTTACCTGCCTCCTGCGGATCGACAAGCGGGATGAGGCCGTAGCCGATCTCCAGCTCCATCGGATCGAGGGCAAGCAACGGGGCAACCGCCTCCGGGCCAGTTGGTGCAGCTTCGCCGGAACCCGCCTCGGTGACCGAGCCGCCCTCAGCGGTGGCGACACCGGTACCCGATTGCTCGGAGCGGTAGGCAAAGTACGCGCCAGCGCCAGCAAGGAGTGCGAGACCAAAGAAGGGCAGCTTTGGCAGGCCCGGAACAAAGCCCAGGATCGCGAGCGCCCCTGCCACGATGCCAAGGACCCGCGGGTTCGACGTGATCTGGCGGATCGTGTCCGCGCCGAGGTCGCCGGCCGAGGCTGCCCGGGTAACGACGATACCGGTAGCCGTCGAGATCATGAGCGCGGGGATCTGGCTGACGAGGCCATCGCCGACGGTCAAGAGCGCATAAGTCTGCAGGGCACCGGTGAGGGACATGCCCTGCTGCGCCACGCCGATCACGAACCCGCCGATGATGTTGACCAAGATGATGACGATGCCCGCGATCGCGTCACCTCGGACGAACTTCGAGGCACCGTCCATCGCCCCGTAAAAATCTGCCTCTTGCTCGATCTTCGCCCGGCGGCGACGCGCCTCCGCCTCAGTCACAAGGCCGGCGTTCAGGTCGGCGTCGATGCTCATCTGCTTGCCGGGCATTGCGTCGAGGGTGAACCGGGCAGCGACTTCGGCGACGCGACCGGCACCGTTCGTGATGACCACGAACTGGATGACGACCAGGATGACGAAAACGACCACACCGACGACGTAGCTCCCACCAATCACGACGCTGCCGAACGCCTCGATCACGTGGCCGGCGTACCCATTCAGCAGGATCAACCGGCTTGCCGAGATGTTTAGCCCGAGGCGGAAGAGCGTCGTGATGAGGAGCAAGGTGGGGAAGACCGAGAACGACAGCGGTTCCTGCGTGTACATCGACACCAGCAGGATGAGCAGGCCGATGGAGAGGTTCACGATCAGGAGAAGGTCGAGGAACGGCGTCGGCAGCGGGACGATCATCATCGCCACGACCGCCACGACCGCAATCGGGAGCAGAATGTCCCGCTGGCGCAGCATGCGCTGCCAGCCGGAGGCGCTCGCTCCGCCGTTGCCGTTGCCAAGCGTGGTGCTTGCAGTTGCCATCTCGATCATCGTCCCCTAGTGGTGCGCGACCGCACGGAAGCCCACGTCACCCGAGCGCTCCGGAGAGGCCTGTCCCGTACGCGATCGAACCGTCCCACGGCTCGGCCACAGGCGCGGGACGCGCCGCCGGCGCCGCGCTAAAGCCTGTCGGGGCGCGGCCGGGATACATCCGGTAGACCCAGGCCAAGACCTCGGCAACTGCCTTGTACAGGTCCTGCGGAACCGCCTGACCAACCTCGCATGCCTTGAACAACGCCTGCGCCAGCGGCCGGTTCTCAACCATCGGCACGTGGTGTTCACGTGCGACCTTCTTGATCTGCTGCGCCAGAAGCCGCTCCCCCTTGGCGAGCACCATGGGTGCGTCCATGCCCGGGCCGTACTTCAGCGCAATCGCGAAGTGGGTCGGGTTCGTGACCACCACGTCCGCCTGCGGGACCTGCTTCATCATCCGCTGCCGGGACAACGCACGCGCGCGTTGCCGCAGGCGTGCACGGATCTGCGGGTCCCCTTCAGATTGCTTGAACTCTTCCTTGATGTCTTCCTTCGACATCTTGAGGCTTTTCTCGTAGCTGTAGCGCTGGTAGAAGTAATCGACGAGTGCAAGCCCCCCAAACACCATCACCACGCGCCACACAATTTGGTAGACCGCGTCGCCGACCGCGCGTATCGCCTCGAGGGGGGTCATGTCCGACAGTGCAGGGAGCGTCGTCACCTGCCCCTGGAACGCTACCCATGCGACTGATCCCACCAACGTGATCTTCAGGACCGACTTGAACAAGTCAACAAGTGCGTTCAGTGAGAACAGCCTCTGGAACCCGCTCAGTGGGTTCAGGCGCGAGAACTGTGGCTGGAGCGGCTTCCAAGTAAGCAGCGGCCCAACCTGCGCCAGGCAACTGAGGGCCGCGATCGCCGCCAAGCCCAAGGTGAACGGCGCCAGGACCTTCATCACGACCAGCGACAGCCCAAGCGCGCGCGTGTGGACCCCCTGCACCGTGAAATCGGTCTGGACGAGGTTCGTGAACGTGTAGCGGAGGAGGTCGAGCAGCATCGTGCCGATTGCGGGCGCCATGGACTGCAGCATCCATGCCCCGGCCAACAGCACGACCGCCGTGTTGACCTCGACACTTTTCAGCACCTGCCCGCGATCACGCGCCTCCTGGCGCCTCCGCGGCGTTGCTGCCTCGCTCCGTTCGCCTGCCATCAGTCGCTTCCGTCGTCGCCGCTACCCGTCACCGGGTGAGGCTTCATCCTCTCGCTCGTTCAGGACGGGCCCATCGCCCGCGCAAATGGCACCAGCAGCGCGACGATGTCGCTGAATGACTTGGCCATGATGTAGGCCACGGCCGGCACCGTGACGATCAGCATTACGAAGCCCACCGCGATCTTTGCCGGCATGCCAACGACGAACACATTGAGTTGGGGCACGCTTCGCGCAACCATCGCGAGCGCAACATCGGTCAGCAAGAGCGCCGTCAGTACTGGCAGCGCCATCCGCGAAGCCGTCGCGAAGATCTCGCGACCCAGCCCAAAGATCATCTCCTGAGGGGGCAGCGTGCTTCCGATGGCGTCGATTGGTGCGATCAGGAAGGTGCGTTCGATCCCCAGCAACACGATGTGGTGCCCATCAATCGTGAGAAACACCAATGTCGCGACCAGCGTATAGAACTGGTCGATCAAGCTGGCGTTCGTCGACGTCAACGGGTTGATGATGTTGGCCAGCGAGAAGCCCATCTGCAGTCCGACGATGTGTCCCGCACCCTCCAGCGCGGTGAACACCAGCAGCACCACGAACCCGACCAGACCCCCGAGAAGCACCTCGCGGGCGATTCTGGCCACGAACGCACCTGTGTCACCAGGAATAACTGTCCCCGGCGGGGCCACGACGGGTGCCATCACGAACGCCACTGTCAGCCCAAGGAACACCCGTACCTGCGGCGTCGTTCCTCGCGATCCGAAAATCGGGGCAACCAGCATCATGGTGCCGACGCGGCAGAAGACCAGGAACAAGGCCTCCCAAGCCGCGGGCATTCCGGACAGCAGGTTCATCGTTCGCGGTGCCCTCAAGTCCTAGCGACCAAGCGTCGGCAAGGCGATGAACAGGTTCGCCACGTACGTCAGCAAGCTGTTCAGGATCCAGGGCCCGAAGAGGGCCCCCGCGAGGAAGACCGCAAGGATCTTGGGAACAAAGGTCAAGGTCATCTCATTGATCTGGGTTACCGCCTGGAAGATTGACACGACGAGACCCGTGATCAGGCTGAGCACGAGGAACGGTAGCGAAACCTGGAGCGCGACCGTCATCGCATTCCGCGCCACGTCAAACACCATGCCCTCGGTCATCGCGCCTCACCAATGCCACGGCAAACGCAGACTCCTGCGTTCCCCGCCAGAGATGGTACGCGCGCCCCTCCCCGGGCGGGATCAGCCACGTGGCCGATTTCTTGCCGGCGAGGTCCGCCAGCCGGGGCGATTCACCCGTCGGGCGACGGGCTTGAACCGGGGATCAATCCCGATGCTAATTGAAGCTCAGGACCAGCGCCCGCATCAGCAAGTACCAGCCATCCACCATCACAAACAGCAGGATCTTGAATGGGAGCGAGATAAGCACCGGTGGCAGCATCATCATGCCCATCGACATCAGGATCGTCGATACAACAAGATCAATCACAAGAAAAGGCACAAAGATCATGAAGCCCATCTGGAACGCTGTCTTGAGTTCACTGATGATGAATGCCGGCACGACAACGTACGTGGGTACTTCATCGATCGTCTTTGGTTGATCGAGTCGCGCCAGGTAAACAAACAATGCCAGGTCCTTCTCGCGCACCTGCCGGAGCATGAAGGTCCGGACCGGCGCTTCCGCCTTCGCGTACGCCTCCGCCTGCGAAATGCGACCGTCAGCGAACGGTCCATACGCCTCGCGCTCCACTTGCTGGGCGACCGGCGCCATCACGAAGAATGTCAGGAAGAGGGCAAGGCCAATAAGTACGGTGTTCGGCGGAAGCTGGGGAACACCAATGGCGTTCCTGATCAGCGAAAGCACGATGATGATGCGAGTGAACGCCGTCACCATAATAAGGAAGGCAGGTGCCAGCGACAGTACCGTCAGCAGGATGATGATCTGGATCGACTGGGCCGTGTCCTGCGGGCTCTGTGCCTGGTCGATACCGAGCGTCACTTTCGGCACGGCGCCGCCCGTGCTCCCCGCAACGTCTGCGGCACCGCAGCCAACGAGCAGGAAGGCAGTCACGACCGCGACGGCAAGGCCGAAAGTACGGCGGCCATGGGAGTTGCCTACGCCTGATTGCATCTGCCGCTCACTCATCGCCGCGCAACCGCCGACCACTGTCACTCAACCGCCGAAGTACCGACGCCATCACGGCACCTTCATCCGCGGGCACCGGCCGTGCGGGTTCGACGCCCTCAGCCGCCGCGGCCGCCCGGCGTGCCTCTGCCCGGCCCATCGCACCCGGCCCACGCGGTGTTCCTGCCCCCGGTAGTGCCTCGACCTCGTCCTGCTCGAACTCCGTAACCAGCGAGACGCTGCCCTCACTCGCCCCGATCAGCAGGAGGCGTTCGCCAACTTCCACCAGATGGAGCGTTGCCGAAGAGCGAGACCCTGCCAACGGCAAGCGCACCGTCTCGCGAACCCGGATTGACCCCGATGCACCAGTCGTCGCGGTAGCCATCCCTAGCGCCCGCAGCCCCTGTGCGCCCGCAACAATCAACGCCAGGACAATCGCAACGCTTACGATCGTCCGAATCGCGCCGTACCACGTTATCCCGCTTGGGTTCGCAGTCGGCTCCTGGTACGGGGTCAGGAAGCCCGCGCCGGACGCGATTGCCGGCGCTTCCTGACCCTCACGCGCCAAAACAGGACGCTCAGCGGCAGGTATTGTGGGCCTCACCGGTGTCGCAGCCGACGATGGGACCGCGTCATCCGGGATGCTCACCCAGACCAGCCCGAGCAGGAACAGCATCACGAGGAGTCCAAGCCGGACGCTGACCGACTGTCGCTCGAACCATTGCCTCAACGAGGTGTCCACCGTTCGGCGCCGTCGGAGAAGCGACGCGAGCGCGCCACGACCGCCGTCGCCGTCGCCATGAGAGCGACCCTATCGAGCCCGAGCGATCCGCTGGTCGGGGTGGACGATTTCGGTCACGCGGACGCCGAAGTTCTCGTCAACGACGACAACTTCCCCGCGCGCGATCAGCCGGTCGTTCACCAAGATGTCGACGGGATCAGTGGCAAGCTTGTCCAGCTCGATGACCGAGCCGTTGCCCAGCGAAAGCACGTCCTTGACCGCCAACTCCTGCTTCCCAAGCTGCACGGTCATGCGGAGGGTGACGTCAAGCAGCAGCTCAAGGTTCGCCCCCCCACCTGCGATGCCCGCCCCATCAATCGCCTCAAACTGCGCCGGGTGGACGCCCGGGCGCCCGCCTTCGGCCGCCATCGTCTCTTCCATCGTCATGGTGGTCCTCTCCGCGCCGGCAACACCGCCTGCCGGCGAAGTCAATGGCGTCAGGCCGTTGGCGGCGCCTCGTCATCGTCGTCGCTCGCGGCAAAGCCGGTCACACGCACCGCGAGACGCTTGCCACGTAGCCCAGGTCGACCCGTGTACTTCCTTGACCCACTCACAAGCACCGAGATGTCACCATCGACCCGGCTGCCGAGCGGAACGACGTCACCAACCTGCAGGCCAAGCACGTCGCCAATCGAGACGTGCGCCCCTCCAAGCTCGATGACCACCGGAACTTGGATGTTGCCAAGTCCACGGCGGACATTGGCGTCATCTGCCGGTCCGCGCACCACCATCGCCGACGGTGGCGTGTTGTTTGCCGCGATGATCGCCAAGGCCGGTTCAACCAGCGCGAACGGGTAGCAGACCCGGATCGCGCCTTCGGCGTTCCCGAGCTTCATCGCGAACTCCGCCGTCAAGCATGCGTCGGCGGGCAACGCGATCCGAAGGTAAGCCGAGCTGGTGTCCGAGGCGACCACCCGGGGAGTGATCGCCTCGACCTCTCCCCATGCTCCCTTCACACTTTCGAGAACCAAGGGGATGAGGTACTTCTGCAGAAGCTCGCGCTCCATATCCGTCGCTGGACGTGAATCCTTCAGCTTCTTTCCCGCACCGCCCTGCATGCGGTCGATGGCCGCAAACGCCACGTCCGCCGAAATCGCAATGATGGACGTTCGCGGGAACGGGTCGAGGCTCACGGAGTACACGAAGTACCCCTCGGTAGTCACATCGACGAAGTCCTCGTATGACGCCTGCACGAGCTCGGACAGGGAGAGGCCGATCGCCGCCCGGATGTACCCACCAATCGCTTCCGACATCCTCACCGCGAGGTCGTCGTGGAGGTCCGTGAGGATCCGCAGCTGCTCCCGGGTGAAGCGATCCGGTCGGCGGAAGTCGTAATAGCGCACTTCGGGAGCCTCACCTGAGGCAGACCCGCGATGCCCGAGGATTGGGCCGACGTAGTCAACCGCCACCGAGGCGGCGCCATCCATCAGCGCCTCATGCTCCTCGTCGGAGACCAGCTGCTCGTCGCTTACCACGTTCGCCCGCTCCCACTACGCCCGTCGAACCAGTTCCGCTCAGGGATCACCCGCTCACGCCCCCTCGGGGCATGCCATCCTACCGCGCAGCGGCCGGACGAGGCGTCGCTGCCGCTGCCGGTCCCTGATTGGCGGGGGGCAGGATCCAGATTTCTACGCGCCGGTTCTTTGCCCGACCCTCCGGCGTGAGGTTTGGCGCGATTGGCCGGGTCTCCGCGAGTCCAACGGCCTGCAAGCGGCTGCGGTCAATCCCAGTGTCAGCGAGCAGGTTGGCGGCTGACGCGGCGCGCGCGGACGACAGGAACCAGTTGGTGGGGAACTTGTCCGTATTCGGGGACACGTCATCGGTGTGCCCCTCAATCCGAATGGGGTTGCGGTCGGTCAACCCCTTCAGGCGATCGGAGATGAACTCCAACGTCTGGCGACCCTCAGGGCGCATCTCCGAGCTGCCGGAGCTGAAGACCATTCCGCCTGCCAGCGTGATGACGACCGCGTCCTTGCTGGCGGTGACGCTGATCTGGTCACCAAGCTCGTTCTGCGCTGCGTAGGACGTCAGTTCCTCACCGACCGTCTCACCGGTGCTCGTCATCCCTGCGTACGCATTCGTGACGTTGCCGATGGAAATCATCGTGTCCGAGATGTTGGACCGCGCCGCGGTGTTGAACGCCTTCTGGAGCGATGACGCGACAACCTGATACTTGATCGGGTCTTGGATGCTCATCGCGTACAGCACGATGAACAACGCCAAGAGCAGGGTGATCATGTCCGCATAGGTCAGCAGGTACCGCTCCGCGTTCTCATGCTCGGGGCAGACGTGCTTCTTTGGCAGTCCCATGGCTTCACCTTCCACGGCGCGTGGCCCACCGCGCGGGGGCCGGGAACGGCGCGCCGGGCACCCGCGCGAATACGGGGCCCGGCTCGGTCAGCGGATGGCGGCCTAGCGCCATGCCGCACCCTCAGACTACGCGGCTGCCGTGGCAGCCCCACCTTCCGCGGCCTTCGCAAGGCGCTTCTGGTCAGTACCGTTCAGGTACGAGTTCAGCTTGGCACGAACCAAGCGCGGTGAGTCGCCGGCCTGAATGGACAGGATGCCCGCCACAACCATGTTGAGGTACTCGACCTCATGTTCGCTCTTGATCTGGCACCGCTTGGCAACGGGGAGCGCCACAAGGTTTGCCAGCGCGACGCCGAAGAGCGTGGCGATGAAGGCAACGGCGATCGAGTGACCCAGACCCGCGGCGTCGGCACCACCAAGGCTGCCGAGAACGACGGTGAGGCCGAGCACGGTCCCGATGATTCCCATCGTTGGGGCGAAGCCACCCATCTGGGCCCAGAACTCCTTGCCCACGTGATGGCGCTTCTCCATGGATTCGATACGGACCATGAAAATGTCGGTGATCTGCTCAGCGGGGGTACCGTCGACGACCTCCTGGATCCCTTCCTTCATGAAGTGATCGTGGATGTTCGCCATCTC
Source organism: uncultured Chloroflexota bacterium (assembly GCA_903836285.1). Taxonomy (GTDB): domain Bacteria; phylum Chloroflexota; class UBA11872; order UBA12225; family UBA12225; genus CAILQO01. The sequence goes on along the minus strand of CAILQO010000173.1, from coordinate 3,030 downwards.
GCTTTCGAGCGAGAGCAGACCTTCGCGCCGGGCCTTCTCCGCGAGGCGGACGAACGTCTGGATGGTCTCGACCGAGTCGTGATGGACGGCCGTGAACGATGCCCCGGCGATCGAACCCCACGCCACCGGGCTCACCGGAACGGAGGTCATGAGGGTGCCCGCGGTGCCACCGAAGATGATGATGATCGGTGACGGAAGAAGGAGGGCGCCAAAGTCACCACCTTCGAGCGCGAAGCCGATGCCAAGCGCGCCTAGGCCGAATACAATGCCCCCGAGTGAGAGAGGGTCGAACCCTCGCTTCGCTGCCATCGCCTACTCCTTAGCCCGTGAAACGACGCGCGCCTGCTGGTAGTCGCAGAAGGATAGCAGCGCATCGAGGCACCCACCATAGTGAGCGCCCTCGGTACCTCCGGCTACGTCTCCCCCGGCGCGGGCATCACGATGCGTCGCCGAAACTCGACCACCCGGGTGATGATGTCGGCTGGCGACTCGACGCAGATGATCCGCTTGCCGCTCTGCAGCACGATGATCGTGTCCGGCGTGGACTCGACCCACTCGATGTGCTCGCTGTTGACGTACAGCTGCTCACCGCTACCCATGCGCGTCACGCGGATCACGTCGGTGCTCCACGGGCGCCCCACCAAGCACGCACGTCCATTTGGGTGAGTACGCTACACCACCGCGGACGGCGTTGCCACCCCGCTCGAACTGATGCCCCACTGCTCTCGCGCAGCGAACCGGATCAAGTCGGCGGCCCCGCGGAGGCCAAGCTTGGTTGCGATGTGCGACTTGTGGGCCTCGACCGTCTTCACGCTGATGCACAGGCGTGCGGCAATCTCCCGGTTGGCCATGCCGGAACCGATGCACCCGAGCAACTCGCGCTCACGCGCGCTCAACTGACTCACGCCGGGTTGCGCCCACGACCCCGGCCGCACGGGACCCCGATGCCAGCGATCAATCAGCTTTCGCGAAACGTCCGGCGCGACGTAGAACGCCGCCCGATGGACCTCGCGGACACCTCCCACGATTGAGGCAGCCGCCCCATCCTTCAGCACCATGCCGCATGCACCCGAACCGAGCAGCGGCAGCAGCTGCGCCTCAGTCTCGCGTGTGGCCACGGCGAGTACTCGCACCGCGCACTCGGCAGGAGTTCGCAGCCTGAGCACCTCCGCCACGCCCCCGCCAGGCAGGTCTACATCGACAAGCGCCACGTCGGCACCCGATGTCGCGTAAACCCTTGCGAGGTCATGGACCGACCCGGCCTCCGCCACCACCTCAAATCCGCCAGCCAACTCGAGAATGGCCCGCAGGCCATGCCGCATCAGCATCATGCCATCGGCCACCAGCACCCGGATCGGCGTGCCGGCGTCTCGCGGCGGGATGGCCTGGGTGCCACCCGGTATCACGGAAGCGCACCCCCACGAGCGGCGGCGTCAGCGAGCGCAAGGTCGGGATGTGCCCCCACCGACAACGGCGGGTTCGGTCCCTGAGTGCGTACCGCGCATGTGGACATGGCCATGGCCCGAACCGCAACGGCGGTCGTGATCGCGTCCATGACGTCACGCAGACGGAAGGGCCAGGCCAAGGTGGGATACGAGGGGCTGGGAGAACTGGGACGGTTGCCGTCACCAGCGAGTGAATCGACGGTCAGGATTGGGGCAGACGCGGTCGCGGGCAGCGACGTCAGCGCCGCCTGGAGGCGCGGCAGGTCGATACCGACCGATGCAACCACCAACGTGACCTCGACCGCATCGAGGTATGACCCGTCAACTTGGCCGCTTGCTTGGTGGCGCGTCGCCGCGCGCAGGACGGACTCGGGGGTCGCCTCACGACACAGGACGCCTTCACGCTGCAGGTACGTGCGGAGTACGCGCGTCACCGCCGGGTTGGACCCGACGAGCAATGCGTGGCGGGGTGCCCGTGCAGGTGAGCCTGCAAGCGCCACTCGCGACCTCCCGAACGTACAGCCCGGCAACGCGCCGGATCAACGGCCCGTCAGGCATGACGCACGGCTTCCCGCTGCATCGCGCCCGGCCCCTGAGGGGCATCGACCGTTCGTCGGGAGTTTCCGCCACGGCGGGCATCCCGGGCATCGGCCCCGAGACTGAACGTCCATCGGCCACTCGACCGATTTCCAGTCGCTCCGGCGCCCGCCTCACCGGCGATTGGCGTCACGGCACATGTGGTTTTGGAAAGGCGCACGGGAGCTCCCGGGCGTGCCCGCCGAGAGTGCGCGAGTTCTCGGCACCGTGTTGCGCCCAATTCGGCGCAAGGGCAATCGGGACGCTAGTTCAGTAGCCCATGCGTCACGGCATGGACGGCAGCTTGTGTCCGGTCGCTGACCTGCAACTTCTGGAGGATGTGCTCGAGGTGCGTTTTCACCGTGGCAACCGTGACGGAAAGGCGCACGGCGATTTCCTTGTTGCTCATGCCCGCCGTGATCAATCGGAGGACATCGAGTTCGCGCGGGGTCAGGCGTTCCGTCTGTGGCGGCGCCTTCACCTCCGACGATCGCTGGTCCACCTCCGCCGCCAGGCGACGCAGGAAACGCCCCACAACCTCCTGGTTGAGCAGCGAACCGCCCTCGGCGACGGTGTGGATGGCCTGCAACAGATCGACCCCAGCAACATCCTTCAGCACGTACCCGCTCGCGCCAGCCTTGACCGCCTCAAAGAGATAGTCGGGGTTCTCGTACATCGTCAGCATGATGACGCTGGATTGAGGCGCCGCCTGCTTCACGAGGCGCGTTGCCGCGATGCCGTCCATGTCCGGCATGCGGATGTCCATCAGCACGATGTCGGGGCGCAACTCCGGCACGAGACGAACGGCGGCCGACCCGGATCGCGCCTCGCCGATCACCTCGAGACGCTCGTCGGTCGACAGGACGGCGCGAAGCCCCTCAATCACGAGGTGGTGGTCATCCACGAGCATCACGCGCACGCGAGCTGCTCCCGGCGACGCCCCCGCCCGCGCGTCGATCACCGCACCGTCACCCACCATCGTCTGGCTCCCCTCGAGGCTGCGCGCCAT